>NZ_JBYRFX010000198.1:0-10089 GCF_057815775.1 Inquilinus sp. | reverse complement strand
GTTCCTTCGGAGCCTGGCATCGTCCTTCCTCCAGCGCCGGTTGGTCCGGCGCCCCTCTGCAAATGTAGGACGATATTATGACACCAGCGCCCCGTCCGGACACTATAGGAATTGTCGGGTCCGGTCCGCTCATTCGCAGGCCTTGGCCCGGCGTGCCCTGATCCTGCCATTCCCCGGTGCTGTGCTGCACTGGATTCATGGGGAGGATGGCATGATCGATCGGCGGCGGATGCTCATTGGTGCGGCCATGGCCGGCCTCCTGGGCCAGTCCGCCCGGGCCGCCGGACCGGCGGACTGGCCGGGGCGGCTGGTCGCGGCGGCGCAGGCACAGATCGGCGTGACGGTGGCGTACGACCCGACCTATGCCCGGCTGGCCTATCCCGGCGGCGACGTGCCGCGCGACCGCGGCGTCTGCACCGATGTGGTCATCCGCGCCTATCGCGACGCCTTCGGTCTTGATCTGCAGCGCCTGGTGCATGAGGACATGCAGGCCAATTTCTCCCGCTATCCCCGGGCCTGGGGCCTGTCGCGGCCAGATCCCAACATCGACCACCGCCGGGTGCCGAACCCGCAGGTGTTCTTCCGCCGCCACGGGCGCGAACTGCCGTCGGATACGGCGTTGGCGGACTTCGCGGCGGGCGATCTGGTCAGCCAGATGCTGCCGGGCAACCTGGCGCATATCGCCGTCGTCACCGGCCAGCGCGATGCCGGCGGCACGCCGCTGGTGGTGCACAACATCGGTGGCGGGGCCCGGCTGGAAGACCGGCTGGCCGATTTCCCGATCACCGGCCGCTATCGCCTCGCGCCGGGGTAGGCATCATCCCGGACGGCGGCCGATGCCCCAACGCTCACGCTCCGACCGATCGACCAGCCGCTGCAGATGAGCCTTGTGCAGGCGCCGGGCGCTCTCGAACGCGGCGAGGCGACGCTCGGCGTCCTCGGTGGCCGCGCCTCGGATCCTCAGGCAGGCAATGGTTTCACGTTGCCGGGCGATGTGGGTTTCATCCTCGCGGACGCAGCGCGCGACCGTCGCGACTTCGGTTCCAGTATAAGTCGGGCCGGCGGAGGGTATGCCGGCGGATGGGTCGAACTGTATGGCGCCGAAGATCATGGCCATGGTCCGCTCCTCCCTGGAGTCGAATACCGGCGCAGGACGGCTTCGGTCTCGGCGCCACGGTCCGCTATGCGACCGCCTGATAACAACGCCTCGGCGGCCTTCACTGTTCCCGTGGCTCAGTAGAAGATCATCGGCGGCGTCGCCGGCCCGCCGACATAGGCGCAGAGATAGGCCGGCGCGATGTTGTCGACCCGGCTGATGTCGATTTTGAACGTGAAGGCCGGGATCGGGTAGGGCTGCTGCAGGTTCATCATCGTGGCGATCGCCTGCCGGTTCGAGGCCAGTGGGAATTCCGGCCGCTGGGTCGCCATCGGATAGCCGTTGCGAACGGCGAGATAGCAGACATGGATGCTGATCGAATCCAGCGCCATCGGCGGCGCCGGCCCCATCACCGGCAGCAATTCGGCCTCGGTGATCTCGCCGGTCAACTGGCCCCCCTTGATCTCATAGGAGCCGCCGATGCGCGCCTGGTTGCCGCCCAGCAGGCGGTTCTGCAGGTAGAAGCTGACGGGGCCGTCGGTGTCGGCCGTCAGCTTCACCCCGGTCGCGCCGGTCGGCACGCTGAATTGCGGCCCCTCGATCACCTTCGACAGTTCCACCGTGCCGACGATCAGGGCCATGATCAGGAACGTCACCGCCATGACATAGGCGATGAAGCTGGTCTTGGTGCTCGGCCGCTTCGACAGGGTGTCGACCACGGCGCCGACCAGGGCCCCGCCGGCGACCACCCCGGCGCTCCCCAAGGCCGAATACGAATCCTTCAGGAAATCGGGCAGCTTGTCGAAGGTGTCGCGGCCCAGGAACTTCGCGCCGATCGTGAACACGAAGATCACGATCGAGCAGGAAATCAGGATCACGATCATCGTGTCCAGCAGGGTCAATGGCTGCCGGTCGGGTTTATCGGCGGTTGAATCGACGGTCATGAAATGCCTCCGTCACAAATGCGGGCCAGGGGCTCGTCAATATTCGGGCATCAAAAAATCGCGGCGACGCGATATCCGCCGCCCGTTCAAATACAGGATCCAGCATCGGGCCGGTTGATGGCGTCAATGTGGCCGGCCGGCCCGAAATATGCGGGCCGGCCCCCCAGTCCGGTTCCGTCGCCGGTTCAGCCGCCAGTGTTAACCGACCGGGCCCGCACCGCCAGCACCGCGATGAAGGTCATGGCACAGCAGATCACCAGGTACAGCGCGACATAGCCCGGCGTGCCGCCCGCCGCGGCGACCAGGGCCGAGGCGATGAATGGCGTCGGCCCGGCGATCAGCATGCTGTTCAGCTCCCGCGTCAGGGCGATGCCGGAGAAGCGGTACCGGGTCGGGAACAGGTTGGCCAGGAAGGCGCCCTGGGCGCCGGCCAGCCCGCCGAAGCCGATGCCGTAGCCCAGGCTCATCGCCAGCGTCGCCAGCACGATGTTGCCGGTGTCGATCATGGCGAACAGCGGGAAGGCGAAGGCGCCGGTGAACAGCGCGCCGAAGGCATAGACCTTGGCATTGCCGATGCGGTCGGCGATGGCACCCATCAGCGGTGTCAGCACGATGCCGGTGAACGACGCGATCACCACGGCGGTCAGCGCCTGCACCTTCGGCATGTGCAGCGTGTTGGTCATGTAGCTCAGGGTGAAGGCGCTCAGGATATAGGCGTTGGCGTTGTGGCCGGTGACCGACAGAAAGCCGAACAGCACCTCCTTCGGCGAATTCCGCAGCAGCTCGCCGACCGGTACCCGGGCCTCGCGGTGCTGCTGCGCCGCCTTCTCCATCGCCGCGACATATTCCGGCGTCTCGTCCAGCCGCCGGCGGATGTACAGCGCGACGACGAACAGCACGGCGGACAGCAGGAACGGCACGCGCCAGGCCCAGCCCAGCAGCACGTCCTCCGGCAGGGTGGAGACGGCCAGGAAGCACAAGGTTGCCAGCATGATGCCGACCACCGTGGCCTATTGCAGGATGGCGGTGTAGAAGCCGCGCTGGCGCGGCGGGGCGTATTCCGCGACCAGCGTCACCGCGCCGGCATATTCGGCGCCGGCGCCGAAGCCCTGCAGCAACCGCATCAGCACCAGCAGGATCGGCGCGGCGATGCCGACCTGGCCGAAGGTCGGCAGCAGGCCCATGGCGACGGTGGCCAGGCCCATCAGCGTGATGGTGAAGATCAGCGCCGGCTTGCGGCCGAAGCGGTCGCCGAAATGCGAGATGACGACGCCGCCCACCGGCCTGGCGAAGAAGCCGACGGCGAAGGTGGCGAAGGAGGCCAGGACGCCATTGGTCTCGGACAGGGCGGGGAAGAACAGCTTGCTGATGATCAGGCCCGACGCCGCGCCGTACAGCGCGTAGTCGAACCATTCGATGACGGTGCCGATGGTGGCGGCGGTGATCGCCCGGCGGATGCCGGCCCCGTCGATTTGGGCCGCGGCGCCGGCCTGGCCGACGCTGGTTCCTGCGGTGCTCATCTCGTGTTCCTCCCGTTTTTGGCAGCCCGGCTTGAGGCCGGGCTGCGTTTTATTGGCTCAGGTCGATGGGCCGATCGCCGCCGGGATCGCGATCCCGGCGGCCTCCGCCCGGGCGGCCAGGTCGGCCATGACGGTCGCCGCCACCGGCACGCCGTCCTGCAGGCGTCCGCGTTGCCGCTGTTGTGCCGCCTCGCCCGGCAGCACCACCCGGTCGAAGCCGGGGCGGGGGGCCGAGGCGCGGCAGGCTTCGGCCAGCCGGTCGACCTGGCGCAGATAGGCCTCGCGCCCGCCGAAGGCCGCCGGGTCGATCGCCAGCAGGAACACCGCGGCGCTCCAGCCTTCCGAGGGCGAGGCACGGCCATGGCCGCTCAGGCCGCCGGACAGCAGCTCGACCATGAGGCCCAGGGCGAAGCCCTTGTGCCCGGCCGCCAGCCCGCCCAGCGGCAGGATCGACCCCGGCGGCGTGGTGGCCACGGCCTCCGGGTCGGTGGTTGGGTGTCCGTGGTTGTCCAGCAGGTCGGGGGCGGGCAGGGGCTGGCCGCGCCGCCGGTGGTCGGCGACGATGCCGTTGGTCAGCATCGCCGTCGACATGTCGACCAGCACCGGGTCGCCGTCCATCGGCGCGCCGAAGGCCAGCGGGTTGGAGGTCAGCACCGGGGTGATGCCGCCGAACGGTGCCACGCTGGAATGGGCCGGGTCGGTCAGGGTCAGCAGCAGCAGGAAGCCCCGGTCGGTGGCGCGGCGCAGATAGGTGCCGAGGCAGGCGGTGTGATGGCTGCGCTGCACCGCGACGGCACCGATGCCGAACCGGCCGGCGCGATCCACCGCCTCATCCACCGCGCGCCGCATCAGCCAGGGGCCGGGCAGCTTGCGCCCGTCCCAGGTCAGGCAGGCGCCGAGGTCGTTGACCACCTCGGGGCCGCCGTCCAGCCGCATGCCGCCGGTTTCGATCTCGCGCAAATACAGTGGCAGCAGCGCCAGGCCGTGCGTGGTCTTGCCCAGGCACTCGCCCTCGACCAGCACGGCGGCGACATCCGCCGCCTTGTCGGACGGCATGCCGGCCCGGGCCAGCAGTGCCTCGGCGAAGCCGGTCAGCGCCGCCGCATCGTAGACAGCTTGGCCGGCCATCAGCCGGTGTGCCGGTTGCGGTGGACGATGACGCGGTCCAGCGCCGCCCAATCCCATTCGATGCCCAGGCCCGGCTTTTCCGACGGGATCGCCCGGCCGTTCTCGACCCGCATCTGCTCCGTCGTCACCAGGTCCAGCTGCGGGATGAACTCCAGCCAGCGGCTGTTCGGCACGGCGCAGCACAGCGGCAGGTGCAGCTCCATCAGGAAATGCGGGCAGACCGGCACGTTGAAGGCCTCGGCCATATGCGCGACCTTCAGCCAGGGGGTGATGCCGCCGATCCGGCCAACATCGACCTGGACGATCGAGCAGGCGTCGCTCTGCAGGTAATCCTTGAACTGCGAGATGCTGTACATGGATTCGCCGACCGCGATCGGCACGCTGGTCGACGCCACCAGCCGCTGATGGGCGCGCACGTCGTCGGCGTGGATCGGCTCCTCGAACCAGGCGATGCCGACCTCCTGGTAGCTGCGCACCCGGCGCACCGCCTCATCCAGGGTGAAGCCCTGGTTGGCGTCGGTCATGATCTCCCATTCCGGGCCGACCGCGTCGCGCACCGCCGTCAGCCGGCGCATATCCTCGGCCACATGCCGGCGGCCGACCTTGACCTTGGTGCCGCCGAAGCCGGCCGCCTTGGCCTGCTGCGCCTCCTCGACCAGCGCGCCCTGCTCCAGGTGCAGCCAGCCGCCTTCGGTGTAGTACAGCTCGATATTTTCCTTGGCGCCACCGGCCAGGCGGTGCAGCGGGATGCCGGTGCGGCGGCTGCGCAAATCCCACAGCGCGGTGTCGATGGCGGCGATGGCGATCGAGGTCAGGGCGCCGACCGTGGTGGCATGGACGCGGTAGAACAGGTCGCGCCAGATCCGCTCGATGTCGTCGGCCTCGCGGCCGATCAGCATCGGTGCCAGGTGATCGTCCAGCAGTTTGGCGACGGAGGAGCCGCCGGTGCCGATGGTGTAGCTGTAGCCGGTGCCGACCGCGCCATCGGCGTCGGTGATGCGGACCATCGGCGTTTCCTGCAGCTCGAAGGCCTGCACCGCGTCGGTGCGCTTGACCTTGGGCTTCAGGTCGGCCTGCAGGATCTCGACGGAAACGATCTTTGCCACGGGCGTCGTCCTTTTCGTTGGTGGATGTCTGGTCAGGCGGAGCGCGGCTCGTCGGCGGTCCAGCCGTCATAGCGTTGCCAGGAGGTGCGCAGATGCCGCTCCAGCGCCGCCGCAGCCGCGTCCTCGTCGCCTGCGGCGATGGCGGCCAGGATGGCGTGGTGTTCCTCGATGGTCGGCGCGATGTCCTGCGGCACCTTGGCGAACAGCCGGGCGTGGTGCAGATGCGGATGCAGGTCGCGCACGCTGCGGGCCAGGATCTCGTTGCCCGACCCGTCCAGCATCGCCTCGTGGAAGGCCTGGTCGGCCTGGTTGGCGGTCAGGTAGTCGCGGGCCTTGCGGCCCAGCTGGCCGCCCTCCATCGCCGCCAGGCTCTCGCGCATCCGCTCGACCGCTGCGGCCGGGCGCAGCCGCGCCATCTGCCGGGCGGCCCAGCCCTCGGCCAGGATGCGGACTGTCAGCAATTGCTCGAACCAGTCGCGCGACGGCACCGGCGCCACCGAGAAACCGGTGAAGGCGGAGGCGACCACCAGCCCGTCGGCGGCCAGCCGCGTCAGCGCCTCGCGGATCGGGGAGGAGCTGACCTCCAGCTCGCGGGTCAGGGCATCGATGTTCAGCCGGGCGCCGGGCGCATAGACCCGGTCCAGGATCCGTTCCTGCAGCACGCGCATGACCTGGTCGGCCAGGGCAACGCGGGAAATGCTGGTCTTTTGCGACACGGGCGTCCTCCGAACCTTGCCGGTTGATACGGCCGCGTCCGGGTCGAGTCAATCATGCATCGTGGATCGTGCATGATTTAGAAAGACATGAAATTGAAGGTGCTGTCGTGGGCGGCTCTTGATCGAAGCGAAGATCGGCCTCAGTGGCCGAGATAGGCGTCCCGCAGCCGCGGATCGTCCAGCAGGGCGCGGCCGGCCCCCTCCTGAACCACCCGGCCGGTCTCCAGCACATAGCCGCGATCGGCGACGGCCAGGGCCGCGGCCGCGTTCTGTTCGACCAGCAGCACCGCCACCCCGTCGCGGCGCAGGGCCGTGACCGCCGCCAGGATCTGGTCGACCAGCAGCGGCGCGAGGCCGAGCGACGGCTCGTCGAGCAGCAGCAGCCGGGGCTCGGACATCAGGGCCCGGCCGATCGCCAGCATCTGCTGCTGCCCGCCCGACAGGCTGGCCGCCGCGATGTGCCGCTTTTCCGCCAGCACCGGGAACATGGCGTAGATCCGGTCCAGCCGGGCCGCGGCCCCATCGCGGCGGCGGAAGGCGCCGAGGCGAAGATTGTCCTCGACGCTCAGGGGGCCGAACACCTGCCGCCCTTCCGGCGACTGGGCGATGCCGAGCGACACCCGCCGGTGGGCCCCGAGGCCGTCGATCACGGCGCCGTCGAACTCCAACCGGCCGGCGGTGATCGGCTGCACCCCGGACAGGCAGCGCAGCAGGGTGGTCTTGCCGGCGCCGTTGGCCCCGATCAGGGCGACGATCTCGCGTGGTGCGACGGTCAGGCTGATGCCGTGCAGCACGGCGATGCGGCCATAGGCGGAGTGGAGTCCCTCAACCGTGAGCACGATCGGCCTCCGTGCGTCCGTGATCGCCCAAATAGGCCGTGATGACTGCCGGGTCGTCGCGCACCTCCCGCGGCTTTCCCTCGGCCAGGCGGCGGCCCTGGGCCAGCACCAGGATGCGGTCGGAGATCCGCATCACCAGCTTCATGTCGTGCTCGATCAGCACCACCGCGACGCCGCTGCGGGCGACCGCGCCGATCAGCGCGTCGACCGCTTCGGTCTCCACCGCATTGCAGCCGGCGGCCGGCTCGTCCAGCAGCAGCGCGCGGGGCTCGGCGGCCAGCGCCCGCGCGATTTCCAGCCGCTTCAGCACGCCATAGGACAGCGACCCGGCCGGCGTCGCCGCCTCGGCCGCGAGGCCGACCCGTTCGAGGACCGCCATCGCCCGGTCGCGCGTCGTCCGGTCCTGGCGCCGCGTGATCGGCAGGCCGAGCAGGTCGGCCAGCAGCGGGCTGCGTTCGCTCAGGTGGCAGCCGACCATGACGTTCTCCAGCGCGGTCATGCGGAAGAAGATCTGCAGGTTCTGGAAGGTCCGGGCCAGGCCGCGCCGGGCCAGCAGGTGCGGCTGCAGGCCGGTGACCGGGCGGCCGTCCAGCACCACCGTGCCGCGCTGCGGGCGGTACAGGCCGGTGACCAGGTTGAACAGGGTGGTCTTGCCGGCGCCGTTCGGGCCGATGATCGACAGCACCTCGCCCGCGGCGACGGTGAAGCCGACACCGTCGACCGCCACCAGGCCGCCGAAAGCGATGCCGAGCCCGTCGACGGTCAGCACGCTCATCGCAGGCGCTCCAGCAACCGGCGGTGCAACGCCGGCACGATGCCGGCGGGGAGCGCGATCATGAACCCCATGATCAGCAGCCCCAGCACCGCCTGCTCATACTCCTGGAACGCCGTCAGCACCTGGGGCAGCACCACCAGCACGGCGGCGCCGACCACCGCGCCGAGCACCGATCCCAGCCCGCCGATGATGACCATCGCCACCAGCTCGATCGACTGCATGAAACCCGCGGCGTCGGGCGTCACCAGCCCGTTCATGCCGGCCAGCAGCGCCCCGGCGATTGCGGCGTAGACCGCGCTGATGACGAAGGCGGCCAGCTTCCGGCCGGCGACGTCGATGCCGGTGCCGGCCGCCGCCGTCTCGCTATCGTGCAGCGCCCGCAGCGCCCGGCCGGCGGGGCTGGACCGCAAGTTCAGCGCGATCCAGGCGCCCAGCAGCAGGGCGCCGGCGGTCAGCCAATACCAGGTGGCCGCCCCTGCGATCCGCCAGCCGAACAGGGTCGGCGCCTTGACCGGCATGCCGTCGGGGCCGCCGGTCAGGTCGCTCTCATTGTTGAAGATCAGCGACAGGATCAGGCCGAAGCCCAGCGTGGCGATGGCCAGGGAATAGCCCTTCAGCCGCAGGATCGGGCGGCCGACCAGCCAGGCGACCAGCCCGGCGAAGGCCGCGGACAGCACCAGGGCCAACAGCGGATGCAGGCCGAGATGGGCGGGCCCGATCGCGGCGCCATAGGCGCCGAGGCCGAGGAAGCCGGCATGGCCCAGGCTGATCTGCCCAGCGAAGCCGGTCAGGATGGTGAGGCCGAGGGCGGCGAGGGCGAAGACCCAGACCAGCGCGGCGACCCGCAGGTGGAAGGCGGACGGCGCGATCAGCGGCACCAGCACGATGACCAGGATCAGCACGGCCAGCGCGCCGTAGCGATGGCGCAGGGCGGCGGCCAGCATCACACCCGGTCCACACCGCGGCCGGCCAGCAGGCCCCGCGGCATCAGGAACAGCACCAGCAGGATGGCGGCGAAGGCGACGGCGTCCTTGTAGGTCGACGAGATGTAGCCGGCACCGAAGGCCTCGATCAGTCCGATCAGCACCCCGCCGAGCACGGCGCCGAGCGGGTGGCCCATGCCGCCGAGCATGGCGGCAGCGAAGCCTTTCAGGGCGAACAGCGTGCCGATGTCGTAGCGGGTCAAGGTGATCGGCGCGGCCAGCACGCCGGCGATCGCCCCGATCGCGGCGGAGACGCCGAAGGCGAAGGCCAGGATGGCCCCGACATTCACCCCGACCAGCCGCGCGGCCAGCCGGTTCGCCGCGGTGGCCAGGACCGCCTTGCCCAGCAGGGTGCGGCGCAGGAACAGGTCCAGGCCCGCCACCAGGGCACAGGCCCCGCCGATCACCCACAGGCTCTGCGGCAGGATGGTCGCGCCGCCGATCGCGATCGGGTCCGAGCCGGAGAAGGCCGGCAGGGAATGGAACTCCTTGCCGAACACGATCTGGGCAACGCCCCGCAGGAAGACCGAGGCGCCGATGGTGATCATGATCAGCGTCACCGGCGACGCATCCCGGGCCGGCGCGATGGCGAGGCGGTGCAGCAGCAGCCCGGTCACGGCCGCGGCCGCCACCGCGATCACGGCGGCCAGTGGCAGGGACAGGCCGGCGGCGGTGAGGACGGCGGTGCCCAGGCCGCCGATCATCACGAAGTCGCCCTGGGCGAAGTTGATCACCTCGGACGCGTTGTAGACCAGGGTGAAGCCCAGGGCGACGAGGGCATAGACCGCGCCGACCGTCAGTCCGGAGAACACGAGCTGCAGGAATTCGGCCATGGATCCGCTTTCCGTGGGAGGGGCGGGAGGTCGGCGGCCGGGCTCAGGGCGCGCCGGGGGCCGGAACCCAGTCGCCGGCCCGGATCTCGAGCATGCGGAAGGATTCGGCGCCGAGGCCGAGATGGTCGCTGGCGGACATGGTGTAGATG
>NZ_JBYRFX010000197.1:0-1931 GCF_057815775.1 Inquilinus sp. | reverse complement strand
CTGTGGGTGGGGATTCTGGGATGGTACCATGTCCGGCCCAGGTCCTGCTCGGTTGCGGCAGTAGGTTGTCGCGTCGCTGTCGCCCCCAACGGGGAAATACAACGAGATCGCCACGTCGCTTCGCTTCTCGCGATGACAACTTCTTCCAGGGTGGGTCGCCAGCCGGTGTGCAACCAATTCGCGATGATGCCGACCCTGTGTTGAAGCCATCACGGCCGGGCGCGCTAGGCGTGTCTGACCATCCGCGTGTCCCGGCAAGTGCGCAGATGGCCGGGACGCGCGGAGCGCGCCCGGCCATGACGGACGCTGAAAAGCGTCGACGTTATCGCAGATGGCCGGGACACGCGGAGCGTGCCCCTCGCTCGCGTGCTTGCTCCCCTCCCGTGCGTGCTCGCTCGCCCGGTGCGTGGTGGTGGTGCTAGGTGCCGCCGCCTTCCAGATATGCGGCACGGATCTCGGGTCGGGCCAGCAGGTCGGCGCCGGTGCCGGCCATGGTGATGGAGCCGTTCACCAGCACGTAACCGCGGTGGGCCAGGCGCAGGGCCTGGTAGGCGTTCTGCTCGACCAGCAGGACGGTCAGGCCGGTGGTGCGGTTCAGCTCGCGGATGGCGCCGAAGATCTGGCGGACTACCAGAGGGGCCAGGCCCAGGGACGGTTCGTCGAGCAGCAGCAGGGTGGGGCGGGACATCAGGGCGCGGCCGATCGCCAGCATCTGCTGCTCGCCGCCGGACAGAGTGCCGCCGCGCTGGTTGATGCGCTCGTGCAGGCGGGGGAACAGGGTGAAGACCTGGTCCAGCAGTCCCGGAATGTCAGAGCAGCCGGCGACCTCGGCGCCCATCAGCAGGTTCTCGTGCACGCTCATGCGGCCGAAGATGCGGCGGCCCTCGGGGGCCTGGGCGATGCCGCGGCGCATGATCTCGTGCGTCGGCCAGCGGGTGATCTCCTGGCCCTGGTGCAGGATCTGGCCGGCGCGGGCGCGGGGGTTGCCGCAGATCGTCATCATCAGGGTGGATTTGCCGGCGCCGTTGGCTCCGATCAGGGTCACGATCTCGCCTTCATTCACCGTCAGGTCGATGCCGCGCAGGGCCTGGATCGCGCCGTAGAAGGCGGTGACGCCGGACAGTGACAGTAGCGCGGTCATGCTAATTGTCTCATGCGGGCACCTCGTCTTCCTCGCCCTCGCCGAGGTAGGCGGCGATGACGGCGGGATCGGCGCGGACCTCGGCGGGGGTGCCGTCGCTGATTTTCTTGCCGTGGTCCAGCACCACGATGTGGTCGGAGATGCGCATGACGACGCCCATGTCGTGCTCGATCAGCAGCAGCGAGCAGCCCTGGTCGCGGATCTGGCGCAGCAGCTGGTTGAGTTCTTCCGACTCGCGGGGGTTCAGGCCGGCGGCGGGTTCGTCGAGGCACAGCAGGACGGGGTCGATGCACATGGCGCGGGCGATTTCCAGGCGACGCTGGGCGCCGTAGGGGAGGGCGCCTGCCGCATCGTCGGCCCGAGCGGTCAGGCCGATTGCATTCAGCCAGAAGCGGGCTTTCTCCATGCCGGCGGCCTCGGCGGCGCGATAACGGCCGAGACCCATGACCGCGAGCACGCCGAAGCCGGTGGCGGCCATCAGGGTGTTGTGCTGGGCGACGAGAAGGTTCTCCAGCACCGTCATGCCGGCGAACAGGCGAATGTTCTGGAAGGTGCGGGCGACTTTTCCGATGCTGGCGATGCGGTGGCCCGGCATTGCGTGCAAGGCGTAGGTGCCGCCGTCCGGGTGGGTCAGGGTGATGGTGCCGGAGGTCGGCCGATAGAAGCCGGTGATGCAGTTGAAGACGGTGGTCTTGCCGGCGCCGTTGGGGCCGATGACGGCGGTGATGTCGCCGCGGGCGGCCTCGAACGACAGCTCGTTGACCGCTTTCAGGCCGCCGAAGCGCATGGT
>NZ_JBYRFX010000196.1:0-9340 GCF_057815775.1 Inquilinus sp. | reverse complement strand
ATGCGCCGCCACCACCGTGCGCACGATCGACAGGCCCAGGCCCGACCCGGCCTGCGCCTGGCCGGCCTGGCCGCGGATGAAGCGCTCCAGCACCAGCTCCTTCTCCTGGTCCGGAATGCCGGGGCCGCGGTCGGAGACCAGGATCACCGCCCGCCCGGCCTCCAGCGCCGCCGCGACCTCGACCGTCCCATCCGGCGCATGCGTCAGGGCGTTGTCGATCAGGTTCCACAGCATCTCGCGCAGCGCCACCCGGTCGCCATTGACGGCGACATCGGAGGCGTCGGGGCTCACCGTCACCGCCAGCCGGTCGGCATCGGCCGAATCCAGGCGCTGGCGGACATCCTCGATCACGGCCTCCAGCCCCACCGCGGTGGCCTCGCGCGCCTCCAGCCGGTGGCGGACGGTCGCGTCCATCAGCAGCTGGTTGACCAGATGGCTGGCCTGGACCGCGTTCTGGTGGATGCGGACGACGCGGTCGCGCAGCCGGTCGGGGTCGGCTTCATCCACCGCCACCTCGGCCTGGGCCCGCAGCGATGCCAGCGGCGTGCGGACCTGATGCGCCGCATCGGCGACCAGGCCGCTGACCCGGTCCATCACGCTGCGCAGCCGGGCGATGAAGTCGTTCAACGCGCCGACCAGCTGCTGCACCTCGACCGGCACGGGCACCTGTACCGGCGACAGATCCTCCGGCGCCCGGCGGCGCAGCTCGCGCTCCATCACCACCAGCGGCGCGAAGGCGTAGCGGATGCCGAACCAGACCAGGCCGAGCGCGACCAGCCCCAGCGCCGCCAGCGGCAGGGCTGCCCGGCCGAGGATCTCCGATGCCAAGGCGGAGCGGGCGCCGCGGGTCTCGGCCACCCGGATGGTGACCCAGCCGGCCTTGCCGTCGACGAAGACCAGCCGGCCGACGGTGCCGATCCGCACCGCCTCGCCGCGATAGGTGCCGTCGGCGAAGCTAGGGATGGCCGACGCGGCGGCCGGCAGGGCGGCGCCGAGATCGGCATAGCCGGTGACGAAGGCGCCGTCCGGCGCCGCCACCTGGTAGAACACGCGGTCGTCGTCGGAAAAGTCGAGCATCGCCAGCGACGCGGTCGGCAGCTCGACCGCAACCGCCCCGTCCTCGATCTGCACCGCGCCGGCGATGCTGAAGGCCGAGGCGGCGAGTAGCCGGTCGAAGGCGCTGTCGGAGGCGCCGCGGGCGTAGTCGCGCACCAGGGCGACCAGGCCGATGCCGGTCAGCAGCAGCGCCAGCACGGTCAGCACCAGCACGCGCCGGCGGATCGACGCGCGGCTGGCCGCGGGCGCCCCGGCCCCAATCATTCCGGGGTCCCGATCATTCGGGCGTCCCATGCGGCTGCACCCGGTAGCCGGCGCCGCGGATGGTGACGATGTCGATATCGGCGCCCTCCAGCTTGCGGCGGACGCGCGAGACCAGCAGCTCCAGCGCGTTGATCGACACCTCGGCCTCGTCGCCGAACAGCTGCATCATCAGCCGGTCCTTGGCGGCGACCTGGCCGGCGCGGGTCAGCAGGATCTCCAGCAGCCGGAATTCGCGGCGGCCGAATTCGACGACGCGGCCGGCAACGGTGACGACGCGGCCCGCCGGCTCCAGCGTGACATTGCCATGGGCCAGGGTGCTGCCGGTCTGGCCGCCGGGGCGCCGCAGCAGGGCGCGCAGCCGGGCCTCCAGCTCGCGCAGGTCGAACGGCTTGACCAGATAGTCGTCGGCGCCGAGGTCGAGGATGCCGACCTTGTCGTCGATCTCCGACCGGGCGGTGATCACCAGCACCGGGGCATCGACGCCGCGCCGGCGCAGATCCTTGATGACGGCGAAGCCGTCCTGGCCCGGCAGCATGATGTCCAGCAGCACGGCGTCGAACACGTCGTGATCGGCGGCCTCAGCCGCCAGCAGCCCGTCCCGGACCCACTCCACGGAATGGCCGGACTTGCGCAGCCGGTTCTCCACCGCCTCCCCGAGATCGGGGTTGTCTTCGACCAGAAGGATCCGCATCCGTCCTTCTTGTCGGAAAGCGACGGGCAGGGCAAGGCGGGGCAAGGGCATTGGCCGTGTTTGCGCTGCCTCTCCCGCCTGTCCCCGGGTCAAGCCTGAGGAGGAGAGGTTGGGCTCGCGCAGCGAGACCGGGTGAGGGTTGGTCCTGGCCTCAACGAAGAACCCTCACCCGAAGCCGCTATCGACTACAGGCTCCCGCGCTCCATCAGCGTGATCTCGAATATCCGGTCCCGGATCTGGTGCCCGGGATCGGCCAGCCGGGCCGCGATTTCGGCGATGGCGTGGCGCACCATCTCGGCCATCGGCTGGCGGATCGTGGTCAGGTCGTAGCCTGGCCAGGCGGCCAGGGGCATGTCGTCGAAGCCGATCACGCCGATATCGTCCGGCACGCGCAGGCCGCGCTCGCGGCAGGCGTCGAGGGCGCCGAGGGCGAGGATGTCGTCGGCGCAGAACACGGCGTCCGGCCGATGCATGTCGAGCAGCGCATGCATCGCGCGTTGGCCATGATCGTGCGAATAGTCGCCGGCGAACACGACCGGCGGCGTCAGTCCGGCCTCGGCCAGGGTCTGGCGGAAGCCTTCGCCGCGGTCGATCGAGGACGCATCCGTGGGGCTGCCGCCGAGAAAGGCCGGGCGCTTCACGCCGCGCGCCAACAGGGTCCGCGCCGCCAGGCGGCCGCCGGCGACATTGTCGACCGTCGCCACCGGCACCGGCGCCCCGGGTTCGGTCCGGCCGAACACATGCATGACCGGCAGGCCGGCCCGGGCGCAGGAGGCGGCGAAGCCGGGCGGCGGGGCGGAGGTGGCGATCAGCACGGCGTCGACGCTGTATTGCAGCATCATGTCGAGCGCTGCGTCGGCGCCGCCGTCGCCGGACAAATTGGCGATCAACGGCCGCAGCCCGCGGCTTTGCAGCTCGCGGGTGAACAGGTCGAACACATCCATGAAGGCGGGGTTGGCGAAATGGGTCGAGACCAGCCCGACCAGCTCGGTCCGGCCGGTCATCAGGCTGCGCGCCAGCTGGTTCGGCCGATAGCCCAGCGCCTCCGCCGCCGCCAGCACCCGGGCCCGCATGCGGGGCGACACGCTGGCGTCCTTGGTGAAGGTGCGGGATACCGCGGAGATCGACACCCCGGCCGCAGCGGCGACCTGCTGTGCGGTCGCCCGCTCGGCCCCGCCCGCAGGCCGCGACACCTTGCGGTCGGTCACGCCGGCCGGGTCACGGCCGCCGCGACGGGCCATGCGGGTCCGGTCAGGAAGAATAGGTGCGCAGCAGCCCGACCAGGCGCCCCTGGATGCGGACGCGGTCTGGCGGCAGGAAGCGGGTCTCGTAGGACGGGTTGGCGGCTTCCAGGCCGATCGAGCTGCCCTTGTGGCGCAGGGTCTTCAGCGTGACCTCGTTGTCGTCGACCAGGGCGACGACGATGACGCCGGGATCGGCCGCGTCGCAGCGCCGGATGATGACCGTGTCGCCATCCAGGATCCCGGCCTCGACCATGCTGTCGCCGGCGACTTCGAGGGCGTAATGCTCACCCGGGCCGAGCAGCGAGGCCGGCACCTGGGCGTAGTTGGAATGATCGCGCAGCGCCTCGATCGGCATGCCGGCGGCGATCTTGCCGTACAGTGGCAGGCGCACGCCGTGCTCGGCATTGGTCAGGTCGGCGCGTTCCAGCTTGCGGCCGGGCAGGGCGACATCGGTGCGCACCGGCCGGAAGGGCACGACATTGTCATCGTCAGGCGTCGCCGCTGCCGGCGTGTCCGACTTCAGGCAATCGGGCAGGCGGAGCACTTCGAGCGCCCGGGCCCGATGCGGCAGCCGGCGAATAAAACCGCGCTCTTCCAGCCCGGTGATCAGTCGATGTATGCCCGATTTGGACTTGAGGTTGAGGGCATCCTTCATTTCGTCGAATGAAGGACTGACTCCATCCGCCTCTAACCGGCGGTGGACGAACAACAACAACTCCTGTTGCTTTCGTGTCAGCAAGGCATCCTCCGTTCCCAAGGGCCGCGGCGCGGCCGAATCCCTGGAAACACGATAGGAGGAACAAAACAAAAACACAAGGCGCTAACTTTGTCGCACCGCGATCTTTACTTCGCAGCAACGATCAGCGGAATCAGACGCCGTCGGCAAACAGCACCGCTTCGACCGTGTCGCCGCGCGCCGCAGCCGAGGCCAGGGGCGGGCGGATCACCAGCCCGTCGGCAGCGGCCAGCAACGACAGCATCGAGCTGTCCTGCGCCGGGAACGGGGTGGCAACGAATCCGCCTTCACTGCGTTCGATCCGGGCGCGCAAGTAATCCTCGCGCTTGTCATTGGCCGGCAGGTCGCGGCCGAGCGTCGCAGTGATGCGGGTGTCGGGCGCGACGGCGCCCTGCAGCGCGTACAGGGCCGGCCGCAGGAACAGCCAGCCGCACACCATGGTCGAGACCGGGTTGCCGGGCAGGCCGAGCATCGGCGTGTCGCCGAGCCGGCCGAACATCAGCGGCTTGCCCGGCCGCATCGCGATCGTCCAGAAATCCAGCGTCAGGCCGTGGTCGCCGAGGACGGAGCGGACCAGGTCGTGGTCGCCGACCGACGCGCCGCCGGTGGTGACGATCAGGTCGGCGCCGCGGGCGCCGGCGGCCAGCGCCGCCAGCGATTCGGCGTTGTCGCGGGCGATGCCGAGATCGACCGGCTGGCCGCCGCAGTTGCGGACAAGCGCTGCCAGGGCATGGCTGTTGGAGCTGACGATCTGGCTCGGCCCCAGCGCCTCGCCCGGCATCACGATCTCGTCGCCTGTCGCCAGGATCGCCACCCGCGGCCGGCGGCGGACGCGCAGCCAGGGATGGTTGGTCGAGGCGGCGATGCCGATGTCGCGCGCGGTCAGGCGCCGGCCCGGCTGCAGCAGCACGTCGCCGGCGCGGAAATCTAGCCCCGCCTTGCGGATGAAACGGCCGGCGGCGGCGCCCTCGCGGATGGTGACCGAGTCGCCGGACGTGTCGGCATCCTCCTGGATCACCACGGCATCCGCGCCGGCCGGCACCGGCGCGCCGGTGAAGATGCGGACGCATTGGCCAGGGCCGACAATGCCCTCGAATCGCCCGCCGGCCGGCACCCGGCCGATCTCGCGTAGGGTCGCGGGGACGGTGGCGACATCGGCAGCGCGCACGGCCCAGCCATCCATGGCGGAGACGTCGAGCGGTGGCTGGGTCAGCCGCGCCACCACCGGCTCGGCCAGGATCCGGCCCAGCCCGTCGGGCAGGGGCACGGTCTCGGCCGGCAGCGGCACGAGGCCGGACAGGATTCGCTCGAGCGCTTCGGCCACGGGGATCATCGGGCGGCGGCCTCATAGGTGCCGGAGCGGCCGCCGGATTTGTGCAGCAGCCGCAGATCGCCGACGACCATGCCGCGGTCGACCGCCTTGCACATATCGTAGACGGTCAGGGCGGCGACGGAGGCGGCGGTCAGGGCTTCCATCTCGACACCGGTGCGGTGGGTGACCTTCACCGTCGCCTCGATCTCGACCCGGCTGTGCTCGGCGTCGCAGCGCAGCGCCAGCTCGACGCTGGACAAGGGCAGCGGATGGCACAGCGGGATCAGATCGGCGGTGCGCTTGGCCGCCATGATGCCGGCGATGCGGGCGATGCCGAGCACGTCGCCCTTGGCATGGCCGCCGGAGGCGATCAGCGCCAGCGTCTCCGGCTGCATCTCGACGTGACAGCCGGCGCGCGCGACCCGGACCGTCGTCTCCTTGTCGGAGACGTCGACCATGCGCGCCTGGCCGGCCGCGTCGAAATGGGTCAGCTCGCCGGTCATGAAGCCCACCTGGCCCCAGGCGTTGCCTCTCCCCCTCGGACTTGATCCGAGGGTTGCGGGAGAGGCCGGAGACGCGAAGCGGCTCCGGGTGAGGGCTCTTTGTCGAGGCCCGGGCCAACCCTCACCCGGACGTCCCAAGAGACGTCCGACCTCTCCCGCCAGGCGGGAGAGGCAACGCAAACGTGCCGGAGATGAGAGGCCGGATCCATCATTCCGCGGCCGACCTTTCCTCGCGAGCCAGCAGCGCGCGGGTGGCGGCGGCGACGTCGTCGTGGCGCATCAGGCTTTCGCCGATCAGGAAGGTGGTCGCGCCGACCTTGGACATGCGGGCGAGATCGGCCGGGGTGAACAGGCCGCTTTCCGAGACCAGCAGCCGGTCGTCCGGCACCTGCGCCGCCAGCGCCTCGGTGGTGGCGAGGTCGACCTGCAGGGTCTTGAGGTTGCGGTTGTTGATGCCGAGCAGCGGCGAGCGCAGCTTCAGCGCCCGGTCCAGCTCCGCCGCGTCATGCACCTCGACCAGCACGTCCATTCCGTTGTCGATCGCCGCCTGCTCCAGCTCCTGCGCCAATGCGTCGTCCAGCGCCGCCATGATCAACAGGATGCAGTCGGCGCCCAGCGCCCGGGCCTCGTCGATCTGGTAGCGGTCGATCATGAAGTCCTTGCGCAGCACCGGCAGCTCGGCGGCGTTGCGCGCGGCGGTCAGGTACTCGTCCGCACCCTGGAAATACGGCGCGTCGGTCAGCACCGACAGGCAGGTGGCGCCGCCGTCGCTGTAGGCGCGGGCGAGGGAGGGCGGGTCGAAATCCGCCCGGATCAGGCCCTTGGAGGGGGAGGCCTTCTTGATTTCGGCGATCAGGCCGTAGCGGCCCTCCGCCTGGGCACGGCGCAGCGCCGCGACGAAGCCGCGCGGCGGGGCGGCGCGGTCGGCCAGGTCCGCCAGGCGGCGGATCTCGGCCGGCGGCACCGCCGCCTTGCGGGCCTCGACGTGCCGGCGCTTGTCGTCGCAGATGCGAGTCAGCGTGTCGCTCATAACCGTTCCTAAACCGCAGCCGGGTTCTGACTGGTGATCCGGGCCAGCCGCTCCAGCACGCGGGCGGCGGATCCGTCATCGATGATACGGGCCGCCAGCGTGGCGCCGTCCGTCAGAGTATTGACCTTCCCGGCCACGATGAAAGCCGCAGCGGCGTTCAGCCGCACGATGTCGCGATAGGCGCCATGGGTGCCGCCCAATACCGCGCGCAGGGCCGCGGCGTTGGTTTCGGGGTCGCCGCCCTTGAGATCCTCCGGCACCGCCCGCGGCAGGCCGGCATCCTCCGGCGTCACGGTCAGGCGCCGGATTTGTCCGTCGCGCAGCTCGGCCACCGCGGTTGGGCCGGTGGTGGTCAGCTCGTCCAGCCCGTCGCTGCCATGGACGACCCAGGCGACCTCGCTGCCCAGCTGCTTCAGCGCCTCGGCCACCGGGTCGACCCAGGCCTCAGCGAAGACACCGAGCAGCTGGCGCTTCACCCCGGCCGGGTTGGCCAGGGGGCCGAGCAGGTTGAAGATCGTGCGCGTGCCCAGCTCCTGCCGGGCCGGGCCGACATGGCGCATGGCGCTGTGGTACAGCGGCGCGAACAGGAAGCCGATATGGGCGTCCCACAGCGCCTCGCGCATCACCGCCGGCGTCGCTTCGACATTGACGCCCAGCTCGGCCAGCACATTGGCAGCGCCGGTCAGGCTCGATGCCGCGCGGTTGCCGTGCTTGGCCACCGGCACGCCGGCGCCCGCCAGCACGAAGGACACGGCGGTCGAGACGTTGAACGAGCCGGAATTGTCGCCGCCGGTGCCGCAGCAGTCGATCGCACCCTCCGGCGCGTCGATCGTCACCGCCTTGTCGCGCATCACCCGGGCGGCGGCGGCGATTTCCTCCGGCGTCTCGCCGCGGACCCGCAGCGCCATCAGGAAGCCGCCGATCTGCGCCGGCGTCGCCTCGCCCGACATGATGATCTCGAAGGCGGCGCGGGCGTCGGCGGCGTCCAGCGGCTGGCCCAGCGCGGCCTTGGCCAGGAACGGTCGCATCTCGGTCGTCATGCCGCGTTCCGCCGCTCGGCGATGGCCAGGAAGTTCTGCAGGATCTTGTGGCCGAACTGCGAGGCGATACTTTCCGGGTGGAATTGCACGCCATGGATCGGCAGCGTCTTGTGCCGCAGCGCCATGATCACGCCGTCCTCGGTCCAGGCCGTCGCCTCCAGGCTGTCCGGCATGCTGTCCGGCGCGATGGTCAGCGAACGGTAGCGCGTTGCCTCGAAATGGTCGGGCAGCCCGGCCAGCACGCCGCCGCCATGGTGATGCACTGCGCTGATCTTGCCGTGCATCGGGGTTGGCGCGCGAACGATCTTGCCGCCGAAGACCTGGCCGATCGCCTGGTGGCCCAGGCAGACGCCGAAGATCGGGATCCGGCCGGCGGCGGCCTGGATCAAATCCATGCAGATGCCGGCCTGGTCGGGGTCGCGCGGGCCCGGCGAGATGACGATGCCATCGGGGCGCAGCGCCAGCGCCTCGTCGACGGTCAGCGCGTCGTTGCGCCGGACATCGGTGTCGGCCCCGAGTTCGCCGAGGTAATGGACCAGGTTGTAGGTGAAGCTGTCGTAGTTATCGATCAGCAGAAGCATCGATTTCGCCCTTTCGAGGCATGGGTATGGGGAGGGTCGGCGGGGATCCGGCCGGCCTCACCATCGATGCTGCGAAGAGGTGCGTTGTTCAGACATGTCCCATCGGCCGATTGCCGCTGCGCGGTCGGTTGGCGAAGCGTACCGCATCTTCGGCCGCGCGCACCAGGGCCCGCGCCTTGTTGCGGGTTTCCTGGTATTCGCCCTCGGGGTCGCTGTCGGCGACCACGCCGCCGCCGGCCTGGATGTACAGGGTACCGTCCTTGACCACGGCGGTGCGCAGGGCGATGCAGGTGTCCATGTCGCCATTGGCGCCGAAATAGCCCATCGCCCCGGCATAGACGCCGCGCCGCGCCACCTCCAGCTCGTCGATGATCTCCATCGCCCGCACCTTGGGCGCGCCGCTGGTGGTGCCGGCCGGGAAGCCGGCGGACAGGGCGGCGATCGCGTCATGCTGCGGCGCGATCCGGCCGACGACGTTGGAGACGATGTGCATGACGTGGGAATAGCGCTCGACGATGAAGCGGTCGGTGACCTTGACCGAGCCGATCTGCGCGACGCGGCCGACATCGTTGCGGCCGAGGTCGAGCAGCATCAGGTGCTCGGCCCGCTCCTTCGGGTCGGCCAGCAGGTCCTGCTCCAGCGCCACATCCTCCTCCGGCGTGGCGCCGCGCGGCCGGGTGCCGGCGATCGGCCGGATCGTCACCTCGCCGTCGCGCAGCCGCACCAGGATCTCCGGGCTGGAGCCGACCACGGCGAAGTCGCGGAAATTCTGGAACACCAGGAAGGGCGAGGGATTCAGCCGGCGCAGCGCCCGATACAGGGCCAGCGGCGGCAGGGTGAAAGGCAGGGAGAAGCGCTGCGACAGCACCACCTGGAAGATGTC
>NZ_JBYRFX010000195.1:0-4404 GCF_057815775.1 Inquilinus sp. | reverse complement strand
AGGCTGCTGGCCGGTGCGAACACGCCGCCGGCCTGGGCCAGGGAGATCGCCCCGACGGCGACGGTCAGGCTGACGCTCGTCGGAATGTACCCGCGGGCGCCGCAGGTCAGGATGCCGACGACATGCGCCGGGTCCTCGATGCCGCCCATCACGATCGTCGGGATCTGCGGGAAGTCGTGCACCAGGCGGTCGAGATCCGCCTGCGTGAAGCGGCCCTCGTCAGGCGCATCGCAGGTGGATTTGATGAAGACCTGGCTGATCACCGGATGCTCGTCCGGCTTGGGAAAACAACTTGCCGAGGCGGTCGCTGGGCGTGGCGACCGCCTTGTCGCCACCGCGCGTTCGATCGAGGCCTTGCAGGCGCTGTGCAACCGTTTCCCCGATACGGTGCGTGGCGTGGCGCTCGACGTGACCCAGCCCGGCGCCGCCGCGGCGGCCGTCGCGCTGGCCGAAAGCGCCTTCGGCGGCCTCGATGTCCTGGTGAACAACGCCGGCTTTGGCTTTTTGGGGGCGATCGAGGAGGTGGAGCCCGGCGAATATTGTCCGGTGTTCGAGGCGAATGTGTTCGGCCTGATCGAGACGACGCGCGCCGCGCTGCCGGCGCTCCGCAAGCGCGAAGGAGCCTGCATCGTCCCGCCGGCCAGGATCGCCGTCAGTCCTTCGATGGCCTCCGAACCGATCGCGCGGTCGACGCCATTGATCATGCAGGTCTGGCGACGTTCTGGGGCGTCAAAGCCCCACATCCGTACGCGCTGGCCCTCGATCCTCAGGGTGTCGCCGTCGACCACCTCGACAGCGGCGATCGCAAGCGATGTCGCCAGGAGCATAAGCAACAGAGCGAAGCTCCGATGCCGGACGCACAAGGCTAATTCTTATCTCCACATTGACCGAGCCTTTGCACCGACGTCGACGCGCGCACGGCCGGCAGCGCTGGCGTTGGCGCCGAGCGGCGACCAGGTCATTTCCTTGAACAGCGGCAGCAGGGTCCGCGGGATGAATCGCGTCCGGGGCGCATATCCGCCAGTCGGGAAAACACAGTCGCCTCGGCGCAGCCATCTGGAAATGCCTCGCCGGCACGCTGCCGGAGGGGGACCCGCTCCGTTCGACGTTCGAGCGCCTTCGCGGCGGTCTGACAACGATCCGGGCGTCGCCCGCCGCTCCCCCGAGAGACGCGGCGCCCCCCCCCAAAGGGGGGATAGGGCCGAGCCGGACCTCAGCACTATCTCTGGCGGCGGAGCCTCGATCCGCGCCGAAGGCCGTATGCGAGAATCGGCACGGCGAAACTCCGTTCACGAATTTGACCCAGCGACATGTGAGGTTCTGCGATGAGCAAGAGAGTGGCCGATCTATTGGTCGAGACGCTGCAGGCAGCCGGCGTGAAGACGTGCTACGGGATCGTCGGCGACACGCTGAACCGGATCGCGCACGCCATCGATCGCAGCGACATCGACTGGGTCAGCATGCGGCATGAGGAGGCCGGCGCCTTCGCAGCGGGAGCGGAGGCGCAGCTCACGGGCCGCCTCACCGCCTGTGCGGGCACCTGTGGACCCGGTAGCCTCCACTTCATCAACGGGCTCTATGAAGCCAACCGCAACCGCGCGCCGGTCGTCCTGATCGCAACCCAGATCGTTCGGCAGGACCTCGGGTTCCAGTCGATACAGGAGATCGATTTGAACGATGTGTTCAAGGGTTGCAGCGTCTATTGCGAGATGATCGTGACGCCCGAGCAGGCCCGGCGCAAGACGGTCGCGGCCTGTCAGGCGGCGCTCACGAAGCGCGGCGTCGCCGTGCTCGTCGTGCCGGCGGACATCGCCAACGCCGCAGCGCACGACGAAGCACCGTACGCCGTCCATGCGCGTCGCCCCCTGGTTCGCCCGACCGACGCCGATCTCGACGAGATCGCGGCCATCCTCAACGAGAGCGACGCGATCACGATCTATGCGGGCGCCGGCTGCGCGGGGGCTCATGATCAGGTGGTCGCCACCGCGGCGCGGCTCAAGGCCCCGATGGCCCACACGTCGCGAGGCAAAGACTTCGTCGAGTACGACAATCCCTACAACGTGGGCATGACCGGCATCATCGGCCAGCCCGCAGGCTATCATGCCATCCTCGACTGCGACGTGCTGCTGTTGCTCGGATCGGATTTCGCCTGGAGCCAGTTCTATCCGAGCAAGGCCAGGATCATCCAGATCGATGCGGACCCGACCCATATCGGCCGACGGCATCCGGTCACAGTTGGCGCCGTCGGGGATATCGAGGCGACGTTGGATGCGCTGCTGCCCCGCCTCCGGCCGCATTCGGACGAGAACTTCCTCGCCAACTCCATGGAGCGCCGCCGGAAAGATCGGGCTGCGGCGGATGCCGAGGCCGTCTCCGGCGCCGATGCCAAGATCCCCGGGACCTACCTCGCCAAGATCATCAACAAGCGCGCGGCCGAGGACGCGCTGTTCTCGGCCGACGACGGCACGGTGGCAGTCTGGACGCTTCGCCATGTCGACACCGGCGGCAAACGCAGGACCTTCGCCAGCCTTCTACACGGCACGATGGCGGGCGGGATGCCCTCGGCGATCGGACTGCAGAAGTGCCAGCCCGGTCGGCAAGTAATCTGCATGGCGGGCGACGGCGGATTCACCATGCTGCTCGGCGATCTGCTGACTGTGGTGCAGGAGAACCTGCCGATCAAGATCGTGGTCTTCGACAACGGCAAGCTCGGCTTCGTCGATATCGAGCAGAAGGCCGCCGGCTTGGAGCCGGTGTACACGGACCTGAAAAACCCGGATTTCGGCAAGCTCGCCGAGGTGGTGGGTCTCTGGGGGCGCTGCGTCTCGAAAGCGGGTGAGCTTGAGGAGGCGGTCGAGGCCTGGCTCGCGCAGCCCGGTCCGGCACTGCTGCATGTGAAGGTCAATCCCATGCAGCTCGTGACACCACCGTCCCCATTCGTGTCGCCCGAGGCCGTGGTCGGAATGGCGGTCTACACCGCTAAGGCCATGCTGCACGGCAAGGGCCATGACGTCTGGGAAATGATCGTTGGGAACATCCCCTGACAATGACGGTGGCGCGGCACGCCGTCGTCCCTGCGAGAAGCGATCCGATGAGCACCGCGACCACCCTGCGCTCGTTGCATTTTGCCCGAGTTCCGTTGCCCTGCTGGGCGTTCGGGATCCGCATCTGGATCGCCGTCGTCGTCGCGCTGGCAGCGGGCTTCTGGATGCAGATCGAGGTGCCGTCCGCCGCGGCGATCACCGTTGCGATCCTGGCGGCGCCGACCCGTGGGCCGGCGCTGGAGAAGGCCTGGTATCGGCTGCTCGCGACGGTTCTCGGCGTCACGGCCGCCATCGTCATCGCCGGCCCGTTCTCCCAGACCAGGAACCTGATGCTGGCCGGCTTCGCCGGTTGGCTGGGGCTCGGCGTCTACGCCGCCGTGGTCCTGGAGGGCAACCGTTCCCGTGCAGCGGGCTGACCGGCTAGACCGTGGCGATCGTCGCCATCGAGCAACTGGACACGCCGCAGCTGGTTTTCCAGACGGCAGCCGTCCGGGGCGCCGCGATCGTCGTCGGCATCGCCGCGGTTGCCGTGGTGAACGACCTGCTGGCCACCCCCGACAGCCACGTGCGGCTGGGGCCGCAGCTGGCCACCATCCGCCGCCCCACGACGAACGCTTCAGCCGGATGTGGGAGTTCTATCTGGTGGCCTGCGAGAACGAATTCCGCCTGGCCGGCTGCATGGTGTTCCAGATCCAGCTGGCCCGGAAGCGGGACGCCGCCCCGTTCACCCGCGAATACATCACCGAAACCGATCGCCGCTACGCCACCCTGGCCGCGGTGGCGGAGCAGTCGGCACCGCGACGGCCGGTGAGAGGAGAGGGTCCGAAGGCTCTTCCTTCCGAGGCCATGACAAGAGCTGCATACAGGCTTCCGACATCTGAAAACGGATGAGCAATTCTTGTCATGTCTCAAAGTTGATGTAGGGAAAGTTCATCTGCGCGCGATTCTGTCCATTTGCTCGACAGAAGCTCGTTGAGGTGAGGTTTTCTCAGCGTGTAGTACCCCTGGGTCGACATCCTTGTCGCTCTGGCCGTGGCTGTAGTTGTCGAAATACGCCGTCAAGTCCTTCCCGGGGGCAAGGCTTTCTGTCTTCAAGCCGAACATGAAATAAGGCCCTTTGATCCGTCCGGGATAGCCAAGCTTCTCCTCTTTCTTGAAGATCTCCTTGCCATTGAGGAAGCACGTCACCTCGGCAGAGCCCGATTGCTGCCAGATCACTTTGAACTTGAAATCCAGCCACTCGTCCTTGGGGACTTTCTTGATCTTGCCGAGCTCGGGCTGATTTGCAGGGTCGTCCGAAGCCTCGCTCCCGCCAGCGCCTTTGATTTTGATCTGGCCGTTCTGGTAGCGGATCGACATC
>NZ_JBYRFX010000194.1:0-9940 GCF_057815775.1 Inquilinus sp. | reverse complement strand
TGCGACTCGACGGGCGGCACCTGATCCTGTGCCACTACCCGTTCCGCACCTGGAACCAGATCGGCCGCGGGTCGCTCGACCTGCACGGCCATTCGCACGGCAAGCTGACGCCGGCGACGCGGCAATATGATGTCGGGGTCGATGTGCAGGATCTCAGGCGCGCGACGCTGGATCAGATCCTGGCGCGGAAACGGCAGCGGCGTCCCGCCGCGGCGAAAATTACAAAGGCGGAGTGATCAGACCTCGGGGTCCGGCCGGGGCCGTCGGGATCGGTGCGAGGCCACGCCACCACGCGTTGCCCGGCGCAGCGCATCGCGCAACTCGCGCTCATGCCCTTCGTCTTCACCCATGGCTGCCGCGAGCAGCCGCACCCAGTTCAGCACCATCCGCATTGGCCGGCTCCCGTTCAGGAAGTCTCAAGCCCCATGTGACGACGGTCCGGGAATTATGTCAAATACAACGGTCGGACAATTTTGTTACAAAACTTTGCCAGGCCCGGCCGCGGCCCACCGGCGCAGGATATCAGCGGTCGTGTCATCGGCCGGAAAGAAGGATTCCACCGCCAGTTCGGACAGGGTGACGTCGACCGGCGTGCCGAACACGGTGGTGGTCGACAGGAACGACAAAATCCCCTCCGGCGTCGCCAGGCGGAACGGCACGACGACATCGGGATGCGCCGCCTCCGCTACGGCCGGGGGCAGCGCCGCCACCGGGGCGGACGGGGCCGGATAGGCCTGCAGCTCGGCCAGCAGGTCGATCAGCACGGCGTCGGCCGAGGCCTCCACCTGCCGGCGCAGCCGTTCGAACAGATGGCCGCGCCATTCGGCATAGTTCACGATCCGCGGCGCCAGCCCGTCGGGGTGCAGGCCGAGGCGCAGCACATTGACCGGCGGCTGCAGCAGCGCCGGCGATATCCCCGCCAGCAGCGGCGCCAGCGCCGCGTTGGACGCCACCAGCTGCCAATGCCGGTCGATCGCCAGGGCCGGCTTGGGCGCATGCGCCTCGATCACCCGCTCCACCGCCCGCCGGGCCAGCGCCAGCCCCGGATCGTCCAGCGAGCGCACGGGATAGGCCGGGGCGAAGCCGGCGGCGACCAGCAGCGTGTTGCGTTCGCGCAGCGGCACATCAAGCCGTTCGGCCAGATGCAGCACCATGTCCCGGCTGGGCCGCGACCGCCCGGTCTCCAGGAAGGAGAGGTGGCGGGTCGAGATATCGGCCTCGCAGGCCAGGTCGAGCTGGCTGAGGCGGCGGCGCTGGCGCCATTCGCGCAGATGGTCGCCGATCGGGCGGGCGGTCGTCTTCATACCCCCGACGATAGCCGCTGCCCGGCGGCGCGACCATGACCTGCGAGGTAATCGCTTTCGTGTCCGGCGCCGGACCAAGATCGGGTCATTGCGGAGGACCGCACCACCAAGGGATGGAGAGAAGAGATGACCACCGACGCGACCGGGATCAACGAGTTGGTCGACCGCTATATCGCGATCTGGAACGAGACCGATGCCGGCCGCCGCCGGGCGCTGATCGACCGGACCTGGACCGCCGACGCCGTCTTCGTCGACCCGATCATGCGGGGTGACGGCCGTGCCGGCATCGATGCCATGATCGCCGCGGTGCAGGTGCGGTTCCCGGACCACCGCTTCCGCCGCACCAGTGCCATCGATGCCCACAATGGACGCATCCGCTTCCGCTGGGAGTTGGGGCCGGACGACGGCCCGGTCCTGGTCGCCGGCACCGATTTCGGCGAGATCGATGCCGATGGCCTGCTGGCCGGCATCATCGGCTTCTTCGATGAGGCCCCGGCCCTGGCGGCCTGACCGAAAGGGGGCGGACCGCACGGCCCGCCCCCTCCCCGGCTCAATCGTTGGGCAACCGCCGGGCGAGGCCGATCACCACCAGCCCCGCCACCGCGCAGAACCCGGCCAGCGGCCAGGCCGTGCCCGCCGGCAGGGCCAGCACCGCCAGGGTGCCGGCGGCGGTGGCGATCAGCCCTTCCAGGCAGTAGTAGAGCGCGGTGGCAGTGCTGGCGGCATGGCCGAAAGGCTGCAGCGCCCCGTTGGCGGTGACGGCGCACGTCACCGAGATGCCGGCCGCGATCACCCAGACCGGGCCGATGAAGCCCCAGAGCGTGGCGGCGGCGCAGAGCTGCCCCAGCGCCAGCAGCCCGGCCCCGACCAGCAGCAGGCCCATGCCGCGCACCAGGCAGCCGCGCCGGCCCCACCGGGCGACGAACCACCCGGCGAACCGGGCGGTCGCAATCATCACCAGTGCGGCGGTGCCGAAGGCCAGGCTGAATTCGAGCGGGCTGAGATCGAGCCGGCCGATCAGCACCGCGGGCGCGGTCGAGAAATAGACAAAGAACGCGCCCATCGCCGCGCTGAAGCCCAGGGTGTGGATCCAGAACGGGGCGTGGCCGAGGATCTGCCCGACATGGGCCAGCCGCACCCGGTCGCCGTCCTCCGGCCGCGTCTCCGGCCATCGTCCCAGCGCCTGCAGCCCGGTGGCCGCGCCGAGGATGGCGAGCAGCCAGAAGATGCCGCGCCAGCCGAAGCCGTGGTCGACCAGCGCGCCGAGCAGCGGCCCGAACGCCGGCACGAAGGACAGCATCGACCCGAGCAGGCCGTAGATGACAGCCCCTTCGCGCCTGAAGGCAAAGACGTCGCGCACCGTGGCGAAGGTGGCCACCAGCATCGCGGCGCCGCCGGCCGCCTGCAGCAGCCGCAGCGCCAAAAACACCGCGGCCGAGCCGGTAAGCGCCAGCCCGGCCGAGGCGGCAGTGAACAGCAGGGCGCCGCCGAGCAGCACCGGCCGCCGGCCGATCCGGTCGGAGATCGGGCCGAACAGCAGCTGGCCGCAGCCGAGCAGCAGCAGATAGAGGCTGAGGGTGAGCTGGACCAGCGCCGGCGTGGTCGCCAGGGCGCCGGGCATCTGGGGCACGACAGGCAGGTGCACATCCATGCCGAGCGAAGAGAGCAGGTCGAAGGGCGACATCAGCAGCAGCGATGCCGCCAGGGAATGGGGCCATGGCCGGAGAGACGGCATGGGAAGACCTCCGCAGAAAGGGGATTCGGCGGCGATCTGCATCAGCGTCGGCAGGGAAAGACCGGGACAGGACAGGACCGCCGCAACAACCGGAAGGGCTGTTGCGGCTCAGCGGGATGCGGTGGCGTCGGTCCTCATCGCACGGGCTCCACGGTCTCGGGGCTGGACAGGCTCTAGCCGGTGCTGGGCGGGGCGTCAATTCGGCACCGACGTCGCCGAAAAGCGCGGGACCTCCCCTCTTCCTCGTCATTGCGAGGAGGCGAAGCCGACGAAGCAATCCATGTCTCCGCTCTTGCGACCCTGGATTGCTTCACTCGCAATGACGGTGGTGAGGATAGCGGCAGCCAGCAACAGCGGTGAATGCGTGATCCGCGGCGCGATCCGCGATAGGCTGCGCCTTCCCTTTCCCTGTGCGGCGGTCGGCGATGGTCTCCTTCCTCAAATCCCTGTTCGGCGGCGGCAAGCGCGAGGGCGCGGAAGGCGGCGCCGAGGCCCCGGCCGGCGAGGCGGTCGAGTACAAGGGCTTCCGCATCCGCCCGGCCCCCTATGCCGCCGGCGGCCAGTACCAGACCGCCGGGCTGATCGAGAAGGACTTCCCCGAGGGCACCAAGACCCACCGTTTCGTCCGCGCCGACACACACGCCAGCAAGGACGACGCCACCGCCTTCTCACTGTCCAAGGCGCAGCAGATCATCGACGAACAGGGCGACCGGGTCTTCGCGGCCTGAGGCCCGTCCTTTACCTCCGAGGTTATTGGATCAGCGCCGATCCCCGGCCATCCTCAGGGCATCGCCATTGCCCAAGGGATTTCCCGATGCTGGTTTCCACCGTCAGCCGCCCGGACGACACGGCCGTTGCCGTCGTCATCATCCTGCATGTCAAGCCGGGCCGCGTGGACGAATTCCTGGCGCTGCTGATGCCGGTGCTGGACGCGATGCGGCACGAGCCGAGCTTCGTCAACGCCGTGCTGCACCGGTCGCCGGACGATCCGACCCTGTTCCTGCTTTACGAGACCTGGGCCGACCGCGACGACCTGATCCAGGTGCAGATTCCGCGGACCTATCGCCAGGCCTATGTGGCGGCGCTAGCCGACATCCTGCGCCAGGACCGGGCCTTCACCGTCTGGCAGCCGATGCGCGGCGACTTCGCAGTGGAGAGACCGGCCTGAAGGCCGACTTCTCAGGCGGCTTGTCCCGCACTCCAGCCGGATGACCAGGCCCATTGGAAATTGTAGCCGCCGAGCCAGCCGGTGACGTCCACCACCTCGCCGATAAAGTACAGGCCCGGCACCGCCTTGGCTTCCATCGTCCGCGAATCGAGGCCGGCGGTGTCGACGCCGCCCAGCGTCACCTCCGCGGTGCGATAGCCTTCCGACCCGGCCGGCCGCACCGCCCAGGCATTCACCGCGGCATCGACCCGGCGCAGCACCTTGTCGGAGAGGTCGGCGAGGTTGCCCGCCGCGCCCTCTGCCTCCGCGATCGCCTGGGCCAGCCGCTTCGGCAGCACCGTGGCAAGGACGGTGTGCAGCGCCCGCCGTCCGTTCTCGGCGCGGGCGGCGCGCAGCAGCTCGAACACATCGGTGCCGGGCAGCATCGCCACCGCGATCTCCTGCCCCTCGCGCCAATAGGAGGAGATCTGCAGGATCGACGGGCCGCTGAGGCCGCGATGGGTGAACAGCATCGCCTCCGCGAACCGGGTCTTGCCGCTGCCGACCACGGCGTCGACGGCGATGCCGGCCAGGGGCTTCAGCCGCTCCAGCATCCCAGGGTCGAAGGTCAGCGGCACCAGGGCCGGCCGGATCTCGGTTAGGGCGAGGCCGAAGCGGATGGCGAGGTCATACCCGAAGCCGGTGGCGCCCATCTTCGGGATCGACCGGCCGCCGGTGGCGACCACCAGGGACCGGCACTGCACCGGGCCGGAGTCCAATCCCACGACGAAGCCGTCGGCGCTGCGGTCCACCGCGCCGACCCGGGTCGACAGGCGCAGTTCCACGCCGCCCTGGCGCATCTCGGCCAGCAGCAGGTCGATGATCTGGCGGGACGGACCATCGCAGAACAGCTGGCCCAAGGTCTTTTCGTGCCAGGCGATACCGTGGCGATCGACCAGGGCGATGAAATCACGCTGGGTGTAGCGGCGCAGCGCCGAGATGCAGAAGCGCGGATTGGCGGAGATGAAATTCGCCGGTGCGGCGTGCAGGTTGGTGAAGTTGCAGCGACCGCCGCCGGAGATGCGGATCTTTTCGCCCGGCGCCGCGGCGTGGTCGACGATCAGCACGCGGCGGCCGCGCTTGCCGGCCTCGGCCGCGCACATCATGCCGGCCGCCCCGGCGCCGATCACCACCACGTCGAAGGATTGCATTGTGTCTCCGGCCGGCTCAGGCGATCAGCGCCGCCACCCTGGCCTTGAGGGCGGCCTGCAGATCCTGCGGGCTCAGCCGCAGCTGCAGCCCGCGCTGGCCGCCATTGACGAAGATTTCGGCCTCCGCCATCGCCGATTCCTCGATCGCGGTCGGCACCGGGCGTTTCTGGCCAAGCGGGCTGATGCCGCCGACATGGTAGCCGGTGACGCGCTCGGCATCGGCCGGGCGCATCATCTGTGCCGATTTGGCACCGAACGCCGCGGCCAGCTTCTTCATGCCGACCTCGCGGTCCGAGGGCACGACGACGCAGACCGGCTTGCCGTCCGCCTCGGCCATCAGGGTCTTCAGCACGATGCGGGGCGCAACGCCCATCGCCTCGGCCGCCTGCATGCCAATGCGGTCAGCGCCGGGATCATAATCATAGGTCGCCGTGGCGAAGCGGATGCCCGCCTGCTGCAGCGCCTGGGTGGCGCGGGTGGTCTTCGACATCGGCCGAGTCCCGCCCGCGCCCCGGGATCAGCGCTTGCGCGCCTTGCGGGCGGCGTAGCGCTCGTCGCGCGCCCGCTTCTGCTCGGCTTCCAGCGCCACCAGCCGGTCCGCTTCTTCGCGTTCGGACACAGCCTTCAGCTCGGCCGCTTCGGCAGCCAGGCGCGCCTCTTCGGCCGCGCGGGCTTCCGTCTCGGCCTTCAGCCGCACCGCCTCGGCCTCCTTGGTCGCACGGCGCTCGGCCTCGCGGGCCTCCCGCGCAGCGACCAGGGTCGCACGCTCTGCCCGCTGCCGGGCCAGCTCCGGATTGTCCGGCGCGACCTTCGCACGGAAGTTCTCCAGCGCGGCCTTCCTGGCATTCTGAGCGCTGCTCAGCCGGTCCCCGAATCCCTTTTCCTTGTAACCGCTCATCGTTCAGTCGACTCGTTGCATAGAACCCCGATTCACCAGCGGAGAGGCGAACGCCCCCCGCGCGGATGCACTAGATATGCTTCCTCGGCGATAGTTCCAACTGCCGATCTGGCATGTCGGTCACGCGGCCGGACCAAGCTTGTCATTTTTATGGGGGTGGATCCGTTCGCCGCGGGCCAGCAGGGCGACGAATTCGCCGATCCGGCGGGCCCGGGTCTCCGGCGTCTTCGCGGTCTGCACCCGGTACAGCACGGCGTAGCGGTTGCGCGAATCGAGGTCGGCGAAGAACCGGGCCGCCGCGGGATCGCCGTCCAGCGCCGCCTGCAGATCCTCCGGCACGCCGCGGTGGCGGCTGAGGCCATAGGCCCGGTCCCAGCGCCCGTCGCGCTGCGCCGATTCGACCGCGGCCAGCCCGGCCGGCGCCATCCGCCCGGCGGCGATCAGCGCCTCGACCGTCTCGCGGTTGCGCTGCGACCAGGCGCTGCGCGGCCTGCGCGGGGTGAATTTCTGCAGCCAGGTCCCGGTGTCGCGCGCCTGCTTCTGGCCGTCGATCCAGCCATGGCACAGGGCGAGGTCGAGCGCCTGCTGATAGGTCACCGAGGCCGCGCCCGAGCCGGCCTTGGCGATCGCGAGCCACAGGCCGCGCGACGCCAGGTGATTCGCCCCCAGCCACGCCGCCCAGGCCTCGATGTCGGCGAAGTGCAGGACGGGCAGGCCCTGATGCTCGGATTCAATCATGGCGACCACCGGTCAGCGCCGCTGGAACAGCTTCTCGATGTCGGCGAGCTTCAGCTCGACATAGGTCGGCCGGCCGTGGTTGCACTGGCCGGCATTGGGCGTGACCTCCATGCTGCGCAGCAGCGCATCCATCTCGGCCGCGTTCAGGCGGCGGCCGGCGCGGACGCTGCCATGGCAGGCCATGGTGGCACAGACATGGGCCAGGCGTTCGGTCAGCGGCCGGGCGTCGTCCCATTCGGCCAGGGCATCGGCCAGATCCTGCACCAGCCCGGGCACGTCGGCCTGGCCGAGCAGCGCCGGCACGCCGCGCACCACCACCGCACCGGGGCCGAACGGCTCAAGCTCCAGCCCCAGCTCCGCCAGCTCCGCCTGCCGCGCGCCCAGCCGGTCGACCGAGGCCTCGTTCAGCTCGACCACGACCGGCAACAGCAGGCCCTGGCTCTTGACCGTGCCGGACAAGAGCTCCGCCTTCATCCGCTCATAGACGATGCGCTCATGCGCGGCGTGCTGGTCGACGATGACCAGCCCGTCGCCGGTCTGGGCGACGATGTAGGTGGCATGGACCTGCGCCCGCGCCGCGCCGAGCGGGTGCTCGGCCACCGGCTCCGCCACCTCGTCCTCGGCCCGGGCCGAGGGGCGGTTCAGGTCGGACGCGATCGGCGCCTGCCAGCCGGCAGCCGCTTCGGCCAGGCCCGGCGACGGCCGCACCACGCCGCGCTGCTGGCCCCAGGGCGACGGGGTCAGGAAACCGCCGGTCGGCCGTGACAGCGGCGCCTGGGGCGGCAACTCGCCCTGCGTGGCGAACGCGGCGAGCGTGTCGGCGCCGACGCTGGTCGAGGCGCGGAAGCCGGCCCCGGCGATGGCGTGGCGCAGGGCGCTGACGATCAGCCCGCGCACCAGCGCCGGGTCGCGGAACCGGACCTCGGCCTTGGTCGGGTGGACGTTGACGTCGACCTCTTCCGGCGGCAGCTCGAAATACAGCGCCAGCATCGGGTGGCGGTCGCGCGGCAGCACATCGGCATAGGCGCCGCGGATGGCGCCGAGCAGCAGCCGGTCGCGCACCGGCCGGCCATTGACAAACAGGTACTGCGCCTGGGCGGTGCCGCGATTCAGCGTCGGCAGCGCGGCGTGGCCGGTCAGGTGGATGCCCTCGCGCAGCGCGTCGATCGGAAGCGCGTTGTCGGCGAAGTCGCCGCCCATCACCGCCCCAACCCGGGCCAGCCGGGCATCGAACAGTTCGCCCTGCGCCGATTCCAGCCGCAGCAATGTGCGGCTGGTGTCGGAGACGGTGAAGCTGAGCGTCGGATGGGCCATGGCCAGGCGTTCGACCATGTCGACCGCGGCCTGGGTCTCGGCCCGCTCGCCCTTCAGGAATTTCAGCCGCGCCGGGGTGGCGTAGAACAGGTCGCGCACCTCGACCCGGGTGCCCTGGTTCAGGGCGGCTGGCACCGGCGCGCTGACCGCACCGCCCTCGACCGACAGGCTCCAGCCCTCGGCGGCGTTGCGGGGCCGGCTGGCGATGGTCAGGCGCGAGACGGCACCGATCGACGGCAGCGCTTCGCCGCGGAAGCCGAGGGTCGAGATCCGCACCAGGTCGTCGTCCGGCAGCTTGGAGGTGGCGTGGCGTTCGATCGCCAGCGCCAACTCCGCCGGGTCCATGCCGGCGCCGTCATCGACCACGGCAATCAGGCTGCGGCCGCCATCGCGCAGGGCGACATCGATGCGCCGGGCGCCGGCGTCGATCGCATTCTCCACCAGCTCCTTCACCGCCGCGGCCGGGCGTTCGATCACCTCGCCGGCGGCGATCTGGTTGACCAGGTTGGGCGGCAGCCGGCGGATGGTGCGGAGGGACTCGATGGACATGGCCGGATTCTAGAAGGGGTTGGCGATCCGTTCCACTGCTTCGCCCGCCGCCCTACCAGGCGAATTCGCCGGCGTCGGGCTCGCCGTAGAACACCAGCCGCTCGGGGCGGGTACGGTCGATCCAGCCGGCCAGCCGCGCCGCCGCCTCCGGTGCCTCGAGATCGGCATCGGCGCTGGCCATCTGGGTGCGGATCCGGCCGGGATGGATGGCATAGACGGCAAGGCCGCGCGGGCCGAACTCCCGATGCAGGCAAGCGGTCAGCATATTCTGCGCCGCCTTGGAGATGCGGGTGGCATAGGCGATGCCGAGATGGTCGAAATCCCCCGATGCCACCCGGCTGACCGAGCCGAGCCGGCTGCTGACATTGACGATGGTCGGCCGCTCTGCCGCCAGCAGCGCCTCGATCGCCGCCTGACTGATGCGCAGCGCGGCGAGGCAATGGACGTCGAACGACAGCTGCACATCGGCGAGGTCGATGCCGGCGAGCAGCGGGCCGCGACCGGACCGGCCGGCATTGTTGATCAGGATGTCGACCACCGGCACCCGCTCCGCCAGGGTCTGGCGCAGCAATGCGGCGCAGGCCGGGTCGGTGACGTCGCCGCGGACCAGGATGCCGTCCGGCCCGGCCGCCGCCGCGAACTCCGCCGCCGCCTCGTCGCTGCGGACCACGCCGATCACGGTGTCGCCCCGCGCCGCGTACCACCGCGTCAGCTCCAGCCCCAGCCCCGCCCCGGCACCGGTGATCACGATCCTGCGCGCCATGCCCCGTCCTCTTGAATGCGAAAGGATTGCCACAGGCCGTCAGCCCGGCTGGATCGCCCGGATGTAGCGTTCGGCCGAGCGGCGCACCGCCCCGGCCGCATCCTGCGGCACCCAGCGGCCGGCGAAGGCGCCGTACAGCCGGTCGAAAGCATAGGGCGCCACCGCGTCGGCGATGCCCTGCACGGCGCGGGCCGGCAGCGGGATCAGATTGGGATAGCTGTACATGAAGGAGACCCAGCGCCGGTCCGGCAGGCCCTGGATGGTGTCGCCACTGAGCAGCA
>NZ_JBYRFX010000193.1:0-2235 GCF_057815775.1 Inquilinus sp. | reverse complement strand
AGGTCGGCCAGCACGACCTTGAGGCCGATCTTGGCAAATCGCTTGGCGGCGGCCAGGCCGATGCCGCCGGCGGCGCCGGTGATGACGGCGACGCGGCCGGGCTGGAGCACGGGATGGGTGGTCATGGTGGTCTCCCTGTCTGGATCATGCCGTCTTGGTCGGGCGCGGCGGCTCAGGATTCCGGGAAATCGGCGGCTTCGCTGACCTTGGCCCACGCCTCGAAATCGCGGCGCAAGGCCTCGAGCTTGCCATGGGCACCGGCGACGGCGGCCTTGCCGAGCAGCAGGCGCAGCGGCGGCTCCGGCGATTCGACCACCTGGATGATGGCGGCGGCGGCCCGCACCGGGTCGCCGGGCTGCTGGCCGCTGCGGGCGCGGATCTGGCGCCAGCGGGCGCCGGCCGTCTCCGCATAGTCGTCGATGACGCGGCTGACCTCATTGGCAGAACGGCCGGCCCAGTCGGTGCGGAAGCCGCTGGGTTCGATCAGCGTCACCTTGATGCCGAGCGGCGCGACCTCCTGCGCCAGCGCTTCCGACAGGCCTTCGACCGCGAATTTGGTGGCGTTGTAGAAGCCGACCCCGGGGCTGGCGCGGACGCCGCCGAGCGAGGAGATGTTGATGATGTGGCCGCGGCGCCGCGCCCGCATGCCGGGCAGCACGGCCTGGGTCATGGCGGCGAGGCCCCAGAAATTGATCTCGAGCATGCGGCGGACCTCGGCCTCGTCGCTTTCCTCGATCGCGGCGAAATAGCCGATGCCGGCATTGTTCACCAGCACGTCGATGCTGCCGAATTCCGCCTCCGCCGCCTTGACCGAGGCTGCGACCTGGTCGGGCTTGGTGACGTCGAGCTTCAGGACCAACGCGCGACCGTCCTGGCCGGCAGCGAGGTCCTGCACCTGGGACGGGTCGCGCGCGGTGACGACGGCGCGGTAGCCTAGGGCCAGCACCTGGCGGGCGATCTCACGGCCGAAGCCGGTGGAACAGCCGGTGATGAACCACACAGGTTTGTCCTGCTGAGGCATGGTCGGGTGTCCATCTTGTGGGGGCCGCCCCTCAGCGGCAGGAAACAGGGCAGCCGCAGGGGCCGCCCCATTCATCTGGGCCGGCGGGGCGGGGCCGACAAGGCGGGCCATGGCGATATCAGGCCGGCCGCGCGCCTGGCACGAAAGAAAGTCCTCGGCCTCGGCAGAGTCGGCGTCTCAGCGCGGCGGGGCGCCGTCGCGGATCGCCTCGTGGTGGTGGATCACCTCGGCGACGATAAAGGCCAGGAACTTCTCGGCGAAATCCGGGTCGAGATGGGCGTCTTCCGCCAGCCGGCGCAGCCGCGCGATCTGCGTCGCCTCACGCGCCGGATCGGCGGGCGGCAGGCCGACGGTCGCCTTCAGGCGGCCCACCTTCTGGGTGCATTTGAAGCGCTCGGCCAGGAGATGGACGAGGGCGGCATCGATGTTGTCGATGCTGCTGCGCAGCTCCAAAAGCTCAGGATGGACAGCCGGCTTCGGCTGCGGATCGGCATGCTGGTCCATGAGGGTTCACCTTGATCGCGATTGTCCGACCATACGGCAGCCGCACCGCCCGCGCCAAGCCGGCAGAACCCCGCTGCGGCATTCCGGCGGATTCCGCTTGTGCCGGGCCGCGTCCTCGCCGAGAGAGGTCGGATGCCGATCGCCGCCTCCTCCACCCCCCTGGACCGGTCCTTTTTCACACCCGACGCGGCAGCCATGGCCCGTGCCCTGATCGGCACGGTGCTGCTGGTCGACGGCGTCGGCGGGGCGGTGGTGGAGACCGAGGCCTATGACCCCCACGACCCGGCCTCGCATGCCTTCGCCGGCCCGACCCCGCGCAACGCGGCGATGTTCGGCCCGATCGGCCATGCCTATGTCTACCGGTCCTACGGCCTGCACTGGTGCCTGAACCTGGTGTGCGACGCCGCGCGGCCCGGAAGCGCCATTCTGGTGAGGGCGATCGCCCCGACCGCGGGCATCGAGACCATGCGGGCGCGGCGCGGGCTGGAGGATGTGCGGCTGCTGTGCGCCGGGCCTGGCCGGCTGGCCCAGGCGCTGGGCGTCACCCAGGCGCTGGACCGGCGGGCGCTGGACGAACCGCCCTTCATGATCCTGCCGCGGGCGGAGGCGGCCGAGATCGCCGTCGGGCCACGCATCGGCATCAGCCGCGGCGCCGCCACGCCTTGGCGCTTCGGCCTGGCGGGGTCACCCTTCCTCAGCCGTCGTTTCGC
>NZ_JBYRFX010000192.1:0-5444 GCF_057815775.1 Inquilinus sp. | reverse complement strand
TAGCCGACAGCGTTGGGAGCCAGAGAGGGCCCCCAACGCTGTCGACCCCGGTTTCGCCAGGTCGGATCACCCCCAGCCGCCGGATTCGTCTTCCGCTGGGGGAATTCGCATGTCCTGTTCGTATCGTGCTGTCCTGCGCCTGGGCGTGGCGCTGGGCGTCTTAAGTCTGGGCGGTCCTGCCGCCATGGCGCAGCAGGCCACCGTCGCGGTGCCGGCCGCCGTGGCTGCACCGGCCGACTCGTCATTGCAGCTGGCGCCGATCCCGGTCACCGGCGCGCCGGTGGTGGACCAGCCGGTCTGGACCGACAGCACCGACCGGCAGCAGCTGGACCAGCGCATGGTTCGCAGCTGGGAAGACCTCAGCCGCCGCGTCGATGCCGGCGTCAACTTCAACCGGCAGAACGACAGCATCAACATCCGCGGCCTCGACGGCGACCGGGTGCTGACCACGATCGACGGCATCCGGGTGCCCTATCTCGATGACGGCGCCCGCGGCGTCACCGGCGGCCTGCGCAGCTTCGACTTCGACTCGCTGTCGCGCCTCGACGTCGTCCGCGGCGCCGATTCCAGCCGCTATGGCTCGGGCGCGCTCGGCGGCGTGCTGGCGCTCCGCACGCTGGACCCGGAGGACCTGCTGCCGGACGGGCGCAGCTTCGGCAGCCTGGCCAAGCTGGGCTATGAGGGCGAGGACGACAGCATCGGCGGCAACACCGCGGTCGCCGGCCGCGTCGGCGACACCTTCCTGCTGCTGCAGGGCGGCTACCGCAACGGTCACGAGCTCTACAACAAGGGCGGCACCGGCGGGTACGGCGCCGAGCGAGACAAGGTCAATCCGGACGATTACGACCAGGAAAACTTCCTGGTGAAGCTAGCGCATCATTTCGAGGGCGGCCATCGCCTCGGCTTCACCGGCGAATACTTCCGGCGCCAGGACAACCTCGACATTCGCACCGACCAGGGGCCGGGCGAAAGCTATCTGCTCGGGCACGACCAGGGGCTGGAGCGCAGCGAGCGCAAGCGGGCCTCGATCGACTACGACTATGCCGCGCCGGAGCTGGGCGGGCTGGTCGACCAGGCGCATCTGACCCTGTACTGGCAGGATTCGGAGCGCACGGACGACAATAAAGGCCTGCGCGGCGTCGATTCCCGCGCCTTCATCATTCCCGGCGATCCGTTCCAGTACGGCTATCCCAGCGGCCGCTTCGAACGGAACAGCCGCATCGAAGAGACGCTGTGGGGCCTGAACGGCCAGGCGGAAAAGACGGTCGACCTCGCCGGGCTGGCCAACCGCGTCACCATCGGTGGCGAATACTACCATCTCGGGGTCGAGCAGCATTCCGGCGGCGTCGACAACTGCCCGGCGGTGCCGACCACCCGGCCGGCGATCTTCGGCCCGCGGCTGTGCGGCTTCCTGCACACCAACCAGGCCGACATGCCCGAGGTGAACGGCAACACGGTCGGTCTCTATGCCGAGGACGAGATCACCCTGCTCGACGGCCAGGTGAAGGTCACGCCCGGGCTGCGCTTCGACTGGTACGACCTGAACCCGCATGCGACCAGCGCCTACAGCGACAACCCGAATGCAGCCGGCGGGCTGCCGAACTCCTCATCCGACAGCGCGCTGTCGCCCAAGATCCTGGTGTCGTGGGAGCCGGTGGAGCAAATGACGCTGTATGCCCAATGGGCCAAGGGCTTCAAGGCGCCGACCGCCTACCAGCTGTATCTCAACTATGGCGGGCCCGGCACCTATCTCAGCCTCGGTAACCCCGACCTGAAGCCCGAGACCAGCAGCGGCTACGAACTCGGCGCCCGGCTCGGCGACGACGATCTGGGCGGCTCGCTCACCTGGTTCGACAACCGCTATCGCAACTTCATCGACAGCGTCGCCATCGACCCCGCCAGCGTCGGCCTGCCGGCCGGCACCTATCCCCTTGGCGTCACCGGCTACGAGAACCTGGCCCGGGTGCGGATCTACGGCATCGAGGCGGCGGCGCATTGGCGCTTCGGCGATGGCTGGCGCAGCTGGGCGTCGCTGGCCTGGTCGGTCGGCCGCGACGAGAAGACCAAGGCCTATCTGAATTCGGTGCCGCCGCTGCGGGCCATCCTCGGCCTCGGCTATGACGCCGCGACCTGGGGGGCCGACGCGTCGCTGACCCTGGCCACCAAGCGCGACAAGGTCGGGGACGAAGACACCAACTTCAAGGTGCCCGGCTACAACATCATCGACCTGACCGGGTGGTGGGAGCCGGAGGCGCTGAACGGCGCGCGCATCCAGGTGGGGCTGTTCAACCTGCTCGACCGCCGCTACTACGACGCGCTGAACGTCCCCGACGCCCCGACCCAGCCGCTGCCCTATTACACCGAACCCGGCCGCAGCGTGCGCGTGAACCTGACGTACAAGTTCTGAGGGGGGAAGGCCTGTTCAGAGTTTCAAAGCCGTCATTGCGAGCGCAGCGAAGCAATCCATCGGGCAGCCCGTACCGGCGCCATGGATTGCTTCGTCGGCTTCGCCTCCTCGCAATGACGGCGAGGAATGGCGCGCTCTGCCCGTCACCGCTCTAACAGAATGGTCGGCTGCTCTTTATAGAAGGTGGTGCCGAACTCGCGGTAGCCGCAGGCTTCGGCCAGCCGGATCGACCGCGGATTCTCCGGCGCGATCATGCAGACGGTGCGGCCGGCGCCGGGTCGGGCATCGGCCCAGGCCAGCGCGGCCTGCACCGCTTCCCGTGCCAAACCACGGCCCTGGGCCGAAGGCGCCAGGGCCCAGCCGATCTCCGGCACGCCGTCGAAGTGGGGCCCGACGCCGCGCCGGAAATCGGCGAAGCCGGCCTCGCCGATGAAGCGGCCGGTGGCGCGCTCCTGCACCACCCAAAAGCCGAAGCCCAGCAGTGCCCAGTGCCCGGCATATCGCAGCAGCCGGGCCCAGGCCTCCTCCGCCGTCGACGGCCGGCCGCCGATGAAGCGCGTCACCTCCGGATCGGCCCACAGCGCGGCGGAGGCAGCGGCGTCTTCCAGCCCGTGGCGGCGCAGCACCAGGCGCTCGGTCTCGATGGTGTCGTTCTGCATCACTGCTTGGTCACCAGCCGGTAGTAGATCTGGTCGGTGGTGGCGCCGTTGACGTAGCCATGCACGGCGCTGCGCATCGCCACCTGGGCGACCGCCTGGAACATGATCACGATCGGCGACGACTGCTGCACCTTGCGCTGCAGGTCGATGTACATCGCGTCGCGCTTGGCGGCGTCGCGCTCCTTGAGCGCCGCGTCGGTCTCGGCGCTCAGCTCCGGCACCAGCCAGGCGTTGCGCCAGGTGGTGGTGCTCTGCGCCGCGGCATCGCTGTTGTCGATGTTGTAGGCGAAGGCGCCGGCATTGGACTGCGGGTCCATGAAGTCGGGGCCCCAGTACAGCAGCACCGCCTCATGGTTGCGGGCGCGGTATTTGGTGATGACCTGGCTGCCGGTGCCGGGCACCAGGTCCAGCGTGATGCCGGCCTGGGCGAAGGTCGATTGCAGCGACTGGGCGATCTCGGTGAAGGGCGGGCTGGAGATCACGTCCAGCTTGATGGTCAGCCCGTCCTTGACGCCGGCCTCGGCCAGCAGCGCCTTGGCCTTGGCGATATTGAGGCCGAACGGCGTGTCGTTCAGCGCGCCGGGGAAGCCTTCCGGCCAGAATGCCTGGTGCACCTTCATCTGGCCGCGCAGGAAGCTCTTGGTCATGCCGTCATAATCGACGAGATAGCGCACCGCCTCCCACACCTTGGGGTTCTGCAGCGCCGGCACCTTCTGGTTCAGGCTGAAGAAGTGCACCGCGGCCTGCGGATAGGTGCCGATGGCGATGCCGTCCTTGCCCTCGACAGCGGCCACCTGGTCCGGCGTCAGGTCGCGGGCGATGTCGGCGTCGCCGGCCTCCAGCAGCAGGCGCTGGGTCGCCGGCTCCGCCACATGGCGGTAGATCACCGACTTCATCGCCGGAGCGCCGCGGAAATAGGCCGGGTTGGCGCGCAGCGCGATCGACTCGCTCGGCTTGTAGCTGCGCAGCGAGAACGGGCCGGTGCCGGCCGAATTCTGTCCCAGCCAGCCATTGCCGAAATCGCCGTCCTTGGCATGCGCCGTCACCGTCTTCTCGTCGACGATCGAGGCGGGGCGGGAGGCCAGGAGGTTGAGGATGAAGCTGGGCGCGAAGCTGCCCGTGGTGGTGATCGTCACTTCGGCGTCGCCGGTTTTGCGCACCAGCTGTTCGACATTGTCCGGTGTCCAGCCCAGCTGGGTCAGGATGAAGGCCGGCGCCTTGTCCAGCTTGACCACGCGGGCGAGCGAGAACACCACGTCTTCCGGCCGCAGCGGATTGCCGCCCTGGAAGGTCACGCCCGGCCGCAGCTTGAAGGCGATGCTCTTGCCGTCGTCGGACACGGTCCAGCTTTCGGCCAGCCCGCCGACCAGTGTCTGCATGTCTTCGGCCTCGTACTGCACCAGCCGGTCATAGGTGTTGGTGACGATCTCGCCGGAGGTGAATTCGTAGGCCTGGGCCGGGTCGAGGCTGACGATGTCGTCGATGTTCTTGGCCACAACAAGCGCATCGGCCGGGGTCGCCGCGACGGCCGGTGCCAAGGGCGCCAGCAGCGCCGCGGCGAGGAGGAAGGCGGGAAGGCTGCGCATGATTTTTTTGTCTCCCTGTTTGGTGTTCGGTTCGGGTCAGACGGCCAGCAGCGCCGGGACCAGCAGCGGCGCCAGCCAGCGACCGCGTTCGGCCATGGCCTCGTCATAGGCGCCCTCGGCATCCAGCACGTTGATGGTGCCCAGCACCCTTCCGTCCTGGACGACGGGGAAGTTCAGCACCGCGCCGCAGCCGAGCGAGCCGATCAGTTCGTAATCCGGGAACACCGTGGCGATCTCCGCCAGGGTGCGGCCCAGGAAGACCTCGTGCCGGCCGATCACCTGGGCCGACCAGCGGTCCTCGTGCATCGGCTTGCGGCCGGTGACCGGGTACGCGGCGGGGTTGTTGGTGTAGACCCGCTTCGACTCCGCGGTCTCGGCCCGCAGCGCCATGATGGTGAACAGCCGGTGCCCGACCACGGCGCGATAGGCGTCGTCGGCGGCGCGGAACAGCGTGCCGGGCTGGCCGGGGGCGGCCTGGGCGGCGATCAGCGCCGCCACCGCGGCGGCCACGGCGGGGTCGCCCCGCCCGGCCGGTTTCGTCGAATCCGTCATCTGTCCTCTCGCGTGCGATCGAAAATCGGGGCGGTCCCGGTCCACAGCACCCGGGTCCAGCCGTCCTGGGCGTTGGTCCAGCGATGGGCCTGGCCAGCGGCGTAGTGCAGGCTGTCGCCGGCATCGAGGCGGATGGTCTCGCCGGCGATGCCGACGATCAGCGATCCCTCCAGCACATAGGCGATCTCCTCGCCCTCGTGCCGCACCGCCTCGGATTCATAGCCGGGCGGGACATGCACC
>NZ_JBYRFX010000191.1:0-6878 GCF_057815775.1 Inquilinus sp. | reverse complement strand
CCGGTCGCCCTCCCGCAGCGTGCCGACGCCCGCCCCGACGCGGCGGACGGTGCCGGCGCATTCGAAGCCCAGCGTCGGGCCGGCGAAGCCGTCCTCGAGATAATCGTCGGGCAGCAGGCCGAGCGAGAACATCACGTCGCGGAAGTTCAGCCCACTGGCGGCGACCTCGATCTCGATTTCGCCAGGGGCGGGGTCCCGCCGGCGTTCCGCCGCCCAGCCGATGCGGCCCAGGCTGCCGGGCGCGGCGATGGCGAGGCGCGAGCCCCAGTCCGCGGCCGCATCGGCCTGCGGGGCAGGGCGCGCCGGCTCGACCCGGCTGACGAAGATGCCGTCCCGGCCGATCTCGAATTCGGTGTCCGCCGGGGCCGCATCGACCAGCCGGGCCAGCATCGGGGCTGCCGTCTCATCCGGCGTGGCCGGGACGATCTCGGCGAAACGGATGGCCAGGGCCGGATATTCATTGGCCAGGGTGCGGGCCACCGCGCGCAGCGCCGCCGCCAGGCCGCGGCCGCCATCCGCCTTGCCGTTCAGCTTGCCGCAGCGGGCAATCAGCCACAGCGGCTGGGCGCTCTTGCCCGCCGGCAGGCCCTGCAACTGGGTGCGCACGGTGAGGATCGTGCTTGCCAGGAAGGCGACCGGGTCGCGGGCGGCATCGAGCATGACGGGCAGCAGGATGGTGTCGTCAGGCGCGGCCAGGGCAGTCTCGTCGGTCCGGACCGCATGGCCCAGCCGGCGCAGATGGTCGCCCAGATCGGCCAGCAGCTCGGTCTCCGCACCCTTCGCCGCCGGTGGTCGGATCAGGATCGATCGGCCAGCGGCAGGCTCCGTCTCGGCGGGACGAGGCCGCTGCCAGATCGAGATCTGCGCCGCCGCGCCGGCAGTGCCGGCCTGGTGCTGGGACGCCGGCCGGAAGCCGGCCTGCACCAGGCCGGATCCGCTCCCATCGAGGTTGCTGGCCAGCAGGGCGGTGACCGCATCGGGGACGGTCTCGATCGTGACGATAGGCGCCTCGGGGCGCAGCAGCCCCGCCAGCCGCCGGGCCATGGCCGCCTCGGCATCGCCGGACGGCAGGGGGCCGGCGGCCAATGCCAGATCGAAGCTGCCGGCCGCGCCGGCCGTCTCATCGTCCAGGATACGCAGCCCGCTCCGGCGCGGCGTGCGGGCGGCCAGCGCCGCCAGCGCGCCCAGGTCCGGGCCGGTCACCGCCACGGCGACGGCGCCGTCGCGGATCAGCGGCAGCATCGCCGGCAGCAGGTCGCCCTCCGGGTCGACCAGCAGCAGCGCGACCGGCGTCGCGCCGCGGCCGGCCAACAACTGGCGGACCAGCTCCGCCCCCAGCTCCAGCAGCGGCGAGGCCGCGCGGAGATGGGCCTCGATGCCCTTGGAGAAAGTCAGCGACTCCCCGCTGCGAAGGGCCGGGACCAGATCCCGATTCAGCCGGGCGGCCATGGTTGCCTCGGCGCCGCGCCCAGGATGGTCGGCCAGGATCGAGCGCAGGATGGCGGCCGGCGCCGGCAGGCGGGCGGCGGCGACATGCCAGGCGCCATCCTGCTCCGTCGCCAGCCCGAACTCGGCCAGGATCCGCAGCAGCGTTTCGAAGCGCGGCACGGCCGCAGTGGCCAGCCGGCCGGCGGCGCACAGCCGGTCGATGGTGAAGCGGCGCGTACCCGCCACCGCCCGCACGGCCTGGTGGGCCGCCGACCGTGCCCAGGCCGCCAGCAGCAGCCAGTCGTCGCCGGCCTCGTGCCGGTCGGCCAGCCCGGCCGCGACCCGGTCGAGATCCGCCAGGGCCACACTGCTGTCGCTGTCGTCCCAGGGCTGGCGCACCGACCGGTACAGGATGTCCTGGCCGGGTTGCAGGCTCAGCACGCTGCGCTGGAAGCGCGCGCCACGCAGCTCGGCCACCACCTGCCCTTCGGCGTCCCGCAGCACGATATCGGCCAGGATCGACCGGGCGGTGGCGCGCCGCAGGGTCAGCCGGGCCTGCCGCACCGGCCGTGTCGCATGCACCCGCAGCGATGCGAAGCGGACGGGCAGGAAGGCGCCGCCGTCGCCGCCATCCAGCCGGTCATACAGGATGAACAGGCCGTGGAAGGCCGCGTCCAGCGCCGTGGGATGCAGCGCATGCGCCATGCCGTACAGCCCGTTGTCGGCGGCCTCCGGCGCCAGCTCCAGCGCGATTGTCCGGTCGTCATCGGTGGCCAGGGCGGCCACGCGCCGGAAGCTCGGGCCATACTCCAACCCGGCCGACCGGGCCGCGTCATAGACCGCTTCCGGCTGGAGCGGATGCAGTGGGATGTCCTCGGCGTCGTCGCGATCCTCGACCGGCGCCGGGCTGGGGCCGACCCGGCCGCGGGCGTGCAGCGTCCACTCCTCCTCGGCCAGGCGCAGCCGGGCCAGGACCTCGACGGCACCCGTTCCGGGCGCCAGCCGCAGCAGCGTCTCGCGGGTCGCGCCCTCGGGGATGACCAGGGCCTGGAGGATGTCGAAATCCTCGACCTCGATCGCCTCGGCACCGAACCATTGCCGGCCGGCGGCGATGGCCATCTCCAGCAGCGCCGCGGCTGGTACCACCACCTCGCCCGCCACCTTGTGGTCGGCCAGATAGGGCAGGATCTCCGGATCCAGCAGGCCACGCCATTCCGACGCCGTGTCGTTCAGCCGGGTGCCGAGCAGCGGATGGGCCGGCCGGGCCAGCCCCAGATCGGCGCGTTCGGCCGTGGCGGGCTGGCGCAGGTCGCGGCGCTGCCAGGGATAGGCGGGCAGGGGCTGGCGGCCGGTGGGCCGGTCGCCGAATTGCGCCTGCCGGTCGATCGCGCCGCCGCGCAGCAGCACCTGCAGCGCTGCGCGCTGGACCGGATCCTGCTCCGGCTCTTCCGCCGGGCGATTGTCCAGCGTCGGCAGGATCGCGGCTTCACGGCCGACCGCGGCGGCGATATCGCGCAGATGGCCGGTCAGCACCGGCCGCGGCCCGATCTCGACGAACAGGCCGGCGCCGAGCGCCAGCGCATGGCGGGCCGCGGCGTCGAAATCGACGGGCTGGCGGATGTTCTGCCACCAGTATTCGGCATCCAGCGCGGCGCCGGGCAGTGTGCCGCCCGTTACCGATGAAATGAAGGGAATGCGGCCGTCGCGGGAGGCGATGCCGCGCAGCGCCGCCCGCAGCGGTGCCTCGATCGGCGCCGTCAGCGGTGAATGGAAGGGGTATTCGACCGGCACGCGCTGCGCTGCCACCCGCCGCCGCTTCGCCAGCGCCAGCAGCGTCTCGACCTGCTCGGCCGGGCCGGAAATGGTGACGCAGACCGGGCTGTTGACGGCGGCCACCACCACCCCGGCCAGCCCGGCCTCGGCCGCCATCTGCTCCGCCTCCGGCCGCGGCAGCATCAGCACCGCCATGGTGCCCAGGCCGCGCAGCTGTTCCTGGCACTGGCTGCGCCAGTGGATGATCTGGATTGCCTGGTCCAGCGTCACCATCCCGGCCGTCACCGCCGCCGCGACCTCGCCGACGCTGTGGCCGATCACCATGGCCGGCACCAGCCCTTCGGCGGCCAGGGCGTCGGCCAGCGCGACCTGCACCGCGAACAGCAGCGGCTGCGCGGTCGAGGTGGCGGGCAGCCGCTGCTCCAGCCCCGGATCCTGCAGCGCCTCGACCAGCGACCAGCCGGCGACGGCAGTGAAGCGGGCATCGACATCGTGCAGGCTGTCGCGGAAGGCCGCGCTGGTGCGATAGGCGCGCAGGCCCATGCCGGCGAATTGCGAGCCATTGCCGGAAAAGGCGAAGCAGACGGGACCGGCGGCCTCGTCCTGGCGTGCCGACAGCACCCGCGCCGCCTTGTCGTTCGCCGCGAAACGGCGCAACTGCGATCCGGCATCGCGGCCCAGCGGCAGCGCCAGGCGGTGCGGCAGCAGGTCCCGGTCATGCGCCGCGTGCTGGGCGATGCGGGCCGGGGCGGTGCCGGGCCGGTCCAGCGCATCGGCATAGCGGCCGGCCAGGCTGCGCAGCGCCTCCTCGCCATGGGCGGACAGCATGAGGACGCGGGCCGTTGGCGCGGACAGTGCCGGCGGCATCTCGTCGGCCCGCGGCGCCCGCAGCACGGCATGGGCGTTGGTGCCGCCGAAGCCGAAGGAAGACACGCCGGCCATGATCGGGCGGTCCGTGGCCACCAGCGCCACCGGCTTGTGCGCCGGCGCCAGGTTCAGCGCGTCGAACGGGATGTCCGGGTTGACGGCGTCGAGATGCAGCGTCGCCGGCAGCAGCTTGTGCTCGATCGCCAGGATCGCCTTGACCATCCCGGCGAGGCCGGAGGCCGGTTCGAGATGGCCGATGTTGGATTTGACCGACCCGACCGGCAGCGGGGCGTCGCGCCGCCGGCCCAGGGCCTGGCCGATCGCCTCGGCCTCGGCCGGGTCGCCGACCCGGGTGCCGGTGCCATGCGCCTCGACGAAGGCCAGGGCGTTCGGGTCGATGCCGGCCTCGCCATACAGCCGCTCCAGCAGTTGGCGCTGGGCGTCGGCGGAGGGCAGCGACATGCCGACGGTGCGCCCGTCCGAATTGACGCCGGTCGCCGTCACCATCACCCGTGGCGCCCGGCTGCGCGACCGGGCGGCGTCCGGGCGGCTCAGCACCAGCGCGGCGCCGCCCTCGGCCCGGACATAGCCGTCCGCCGCGGCGGCAAAAGGCCGGCACAGCCCGGTCGGCGACAGCATGCCGGCGCGGGAGAAGCCGTAGAAGGCGTGCGGCGAGCCCAGGATGTTGATGCCGGCCACGATGGCGATCTCGACCTCGCCCCGCGCCAGGGCCCCGGCCGCCGCGTCGAGCGCGACGAGGGAGGAGGAGCAGGCGGTGTCGATGGTCAGGCTGGGCCCACGCAGGTCGTAGACGTAGGAGATGCGGTTGGCGATGATCGATGCGGCATTGCCGGTCATGAAATGGGTGTCGATGCCGCCGGCATCGCCCACCATCATGGTGTAGCTGTCGATCGAGGACGCGCCGACGAAGACGCCGACCGGCTGGCCGGCCAGGGTTGAGGGCGGCAGGCCGGCATCCTCCAGCGCCTCCCACACCAGCTCCAGCAGCACGCGCTGCTGCGGGTCCATCTGTTCGGCCTCGCGTGGCGAGATCCGGAAGGCCGCGGCGTCGAAGCCGTGCGGCGCGTCGATCAGCCCGGCGGAGATGGTGTAGCTGCGGCCGGGTTCGCCCCGCCGCGGGTGATAGAACCGCTCGACCGCCCAGCGGTCGCTGCCGATGGTGGAAATGCTGCACCGCTCCTGCCGCAGCAGCGACCAGAATTCATCGGTGCTGGCCGCGCCCGGCAGGCGGCAGGACATGCCGATCACCGCAAAGGTCTGATCCTGGGATCTCGGTAGGCCTGCTGGCATGTCGGGCTTCTCTCAACGGAACGGCATGGGCGGGCAGCGGATCGAAGCGGCAAGGACACCTTATCGTAGGAATCGAAGCCACGAAATCTGTATCGGGTTACGAATCCAACAGAAGCGTGGATATGAAATCTATGCGTCCCTGCGATCAGCGTAATCAACGAAGGCGCCGGATGTTCCCCGCCGGCGCCCTCATTTGAGGCCTGCGACAGGATTCAGCCGAATTGCAGCTCGTCGGCGGTGTCGAGCCGGACGACGTCGTCTTCGCCGAGATAGGGGCCGGCCCGGACCTCGATCAGCTCAAGGTCGATGCGGCCGGGGTTTTCCAGCCGGTGGTCGACGCCGATCGGCAGGTAGGCCGCTTCGTTCTCACGCAGGATGCGCGACTGGCCTTCCATGGTCACGCGGGCGGTGCCCGATAGAACCACCCAATGCTCGGCGCGGTGATAGTGCCGCTGCAATGCCAACTGCTGGCCGGGATGGACGATGACGCGCTTGACCTCGAAGCGCTCGCCGGCATGCAGCGACTTGACCGCCCCCCAGGGCCGGTAGATTTCGCGATGGATCACGGCCTCGGGCCGCTTGGCCGCCTTCAGCCGGTCGGTGATCGCCTTGACGTCCTGGACCTTGTCCTTAGCGGCGACCAGCACGGCATCGTCGGTGGCGATGACGATGATATCTTCCAGGCCGATCACGGCGGTCAGGATGCCGTCGCTGCGCACCAGGCAATTCCGGGAGTCGAGTGCCATCGCGTCGCCCTGGGTGATGTTGCCGTCGGCGTCGCGGTCGCCGATCTCCCACAGCGACGACCAGGAGCCGACATCGGTCCAGCCGATCGATGCCGGGACGATGCCGGCGCGGTCGGTCTTTTCCATCACCGCATGGTCGATCGAGATCGACGGCGCCTGGATGAAGGCCGCGGCGTCCAGCCGCAGGAAGGTCAGGTCGCGGGCGGCGGCGGCCAGGGCGGCATCGGCGGCGGCCAGCACCGCCGGGGCGTGGCGGCCGCATTCGGCCAGATACTGCCCGGCGGTGAACAGGAAGATGCCGGCGTTCCACAAATGGTGGCCGTCGGCCAGGAAGCGCTCGGCGGTCTCGCGCGGCGGCTTCTCGACGAAGCGGGAGACGGCGCGCGCGGCCGGGGCGACGTCGATCGCATCGCCGGGCAGGATGTAGCCGTAGCCGGTCTCGGGTGCCGTCGGCTGCATGCCGAAGGTCATGAGATAGCCGGCGCGGGCGGCCGGGGCGGCGGCGGCGATGGCGGCGCGGAAGCCCTTGGGGTCGGCGATATGATGGTCGGCCGGCAGCACCAGCATCAGCGTGTCGGGATCGCGGTCGGCCAGGAAGCGGGCGGCGACGGCGACGGCCGGGGCGGTGTTGCGGGCGGCGGGCTCGAGGATGATGGCATCCGGCGCGACGCCGATCTGGCGCATCTGTTCGGCGACGACGAAGCGATGGTCGTCGGCGCAGATGAACACCGGCGGTGCGAAGCCATCGGCCTC
>NZ_JBYRFX010000190.1:0-2086 GCF_057815775.1 Inquilinus sp. | reverse complement strand
GTACCCGCCATCGACATACAGCACCTGGCCGGTGACATAGGCGGCGGCGTCGGAGCACAGGAACACGGCCGGGCCGGCCAGATCCTCCATCCGGCCGAAGCGGCCCATCGGGATGGCGGACAGCATGCGCTGCTGCCAGGCCTCATCCTGGTAGAACACCTCGGTCAGGGCGGTGCGGAAATAGCCGGGACCGAGGCCGTTGACCCGGATCCGGTCCTTCGCCCATTCCGTTGCCAGCGCCCGGGTCAGGCCGAGCAGGCCGGTCTTGGAGGCGCCATAGGGCGCGGCGCCGGGCACCCCGACCTCCGAGGTCAGCGAGCACAGGTTGAGGATGGCGCCGCCGCGCGCCCGCATCAGCAGCGCCGCGGCGCGGGCGCAGAAGAAGGCGCCCTTCAGGTTGGTATCGACGATGCGGTCCCACAGCGCCTCGTCGACCGAAAGCGACGGCCGCACCTCCTCCACCCCGGCATTGTTGACCAGGATGTCGAGGCCGCCGAGCGCCACGGCAGCGGTGGCGAAGGCGCCGTCGATGTGGCCGGGCTCGGACACGTCGAGCACCACCGTCACCGCCTTGCGGCCACGCTCGCGCACCGTCTCGGCCACCCGCTCCAGCGCCTCGCGGTCGCGGCCGGCCAGGGCGATGTCGGCCCCGGCCGCGGCGAAGCCCTGGGCCAGCGCCGCGCCGATGCCGCGGCCGGCACCGGTCACCAACGCCCGCTTGCCCGCCAGCGGCCCCGATGCCTGATCGACCACAGCCCTGCCCTCCATCCCGCCATACGCACCGCAGGCTTGCGCGGCGCCGGGGCCCGGTCAAGGGCCGGCGCTTGCCAAGCGGGGCGGGAGCGGATAACCATTGGGCATGGTCAGCACGCACTCTCTGCGAATTAGCCACTAGGCCCCGGGCCGGTCAAGCCGGCTCCCCCGGGGTCTTGTCCGTGTGCTGTTTCGCGATCCCCGGGAGAAGACGATGACCATGACCCGCCCCGATGCGCAGGTCGTCTTTCATGTGGTCGGCATGGCCGACACCAACCTGCTGCCCCGCCTGCTCGAGCATTTCTGCCTGCGCGACCTCGTGCCCGACCATGTCCTGGCCGAGCGCCATGGCGACGAGATGCGCGTGACCATCGCCCTGGCCCGCGACGCCTGCCCGGAATGGGAGATGATCGGCCGCAAGCTGGGCCAGATCTTCGTGGTCAAGAGCGTGCTGGCCTCGGTCAGCGAGGACGCGGCCGAGACGGCAGACGACGAGGATACGGACGCAGCGCGGCAGACCGCTTCCGGCTGACACCTTCCCTGCCCTGCCGGCATGGGACCGGGCGGCCGGATCGTGCTATCCGGGACGGAGGCCGCCCGTGCGGGACAAGCGGGCCGGCCACCCTTCCGCAGCCCAGACCTCAGGCCGGCCCATGACACCGCCCTCGCGCCAACCCGTGCTGATCGCGCTGCTGGTCGCCGGCGCCTTCTTCATGGAGAATCTCGACGCCACCGTGATCGTCACGGCGCTGCCCGACATGGCGGCGTCCTTCGGCGTCCGGGCGATCGACCTGAATGTCGGGCTGTCGGCCTATCTGCTGACGCTGGCGGTGTTCATCCCGGCCAGCGGCTGGGTCGCCGACCGGTTCGGCGCCCGGTCGGTCTTTACCACGGCGATCGCGGTGTTCACCCTGGCTTCGGCGCTGTGCGCCGCCAGCGACAGCCTGTGGAGCTTCACCGCCGCGCGGGTGCTGCAGGGCGTCGGCGGCGCCATGATGGTGCCGGTCGGCCGGCTGGTGGTGCTGCGCAACACCGCCAAGCAGTATTTGATGCGGTCGTTCGCCTACATCACCTGGCCGGCGCTGGCCGCCCCGGTGCTGGGGCCGCCGGTCGGCGGGCTGATCACCAGCATCGCGTCCTGGCGCTGGATCTTCCTGCTGAACCTGCCGCTGGGCGCCATCGCCCTGGTGCTGGCGCTGCGGCTGATCCCGAACGACCGCAGCGACGCGCGCACGCCGTTCGACTGGCTCGGCTTCGTCCTGACCGGCATCGCCTGCCTGGCGCTGATGCTGGGGCTGGACCTGATCGGCCACCAGGAGATCCCCTGGCTGTC
>NZ_JBYRFX010000189.1:0-4782 GCF_057815775.1 Inquilinus sp. | reverse complement strand
ACCGGCGACAGGCGCTGGCTCGACATCGCCCGGCATGGGCTGGATTTTGTCCGGGCGCACGCCTGGCACCCGACGACCGGCGGCTGGATGCATCTGCTGGCGCGCGACGGCGCCCCGCGCGACACGCGCCGCGACGCCTATGACCAGGCCTTCGCCCTTTACGCCCTCGGCTGGCATGCAAAGGCCAGCGGCGACGCGGGCGCGCTGGACGAGGCGCGCCGGACCACGGCCTGGATGGACAGCCATCTCGCCGACCCGGTCGCCGGCGGCTATGCCGAGGCGCTGGACGATGTCGTGCCCGACCGCGGCTGGCGCCGCCAGAACCCGCACATGCATCTGTTCGAGGCGCTGGTGGCGCTGCACGAGCTGACCGGCGAGCGCGACTGGCTCGACCGCGCCGCCCGCATCCACCGCATGCTGGCCGGGCAGTTCCTGCAGGCGGACGGCACCCTGGCAGAATTCTTCACCGAAGGCTGGGCCCCGGCGCCGGGCGAGCCCGGCACGTCGCGCGAGGCCGGCCATCACTTCGAATGGTGCTGGCTGCTCGACCGCTGGGGCCGCGCCGCCGGCGACCCCGGCATCGCCGCGCTGTCCGACCCGCTGTGGGCCTGGGCGTTGGATCACGGCGTCGAAACCAACCCGGCACTGGTCTATGCGCCCTTCGACGAGAACGGCGCCGACGGCGCCATCCGCCGCAGCAGCAAGCGGCTGTGGCCGCAGACCGAATTCATCAAGGCCGCCGTGGTGCGCGAGGAAGCCGGAGACACCGCCGCCGCGGCCCTGGTCGACCGCCAGCTCGACTCGCTGTTCACGCACTATCTGTCCGGCCCGCCGGGGCTGTGGCGCGACCAACTGCACCGCGACGGGTCGCCGCTCTCGACCAACAGCCCGGCCAGCAGCTTCTATCACCTCTATCTCTGCCTCATCGAAGTGCTGCGGGTGCGGGGACTTTAGGTTCAGCTCAAGCCTGATATCACGGGCGATGTCCCTTCCTTGAGCCGCATCATGATATTGCATATAATGTCATGATGCTTCGGCTTGTGATCGACACCGATGTGATGGTTGCGGCGTTCGAGAGTGCGTCAGGTGCCTCGCGCCAGCTTGTCCTCGACATACTGGATGGCCGGGCGAGCCTGCTGTTGTCGGTCAGCCTTATGCTGGAATATGAGGCGGTGCTGACCCGAGAGACGACCTTGACCCGAAGCAGGTTGTCCGTTCCGGACGTGCTGGAGGCCCTGGACGATCTCGCCGGTCACTGTATCCCGGTTGCCTTCGACTATCGCTGGCGGCCGGCGGCCAGGGATGCGGATGACGATCTGGTGCTCGAAACCGCGATCAATGGCGGGGCGGACGTCATCGTGACGTTCAATGCGGCCGATATGTCGGCCGGCGCCGCGATGTTCGGCATTCCGGTCGAGCGGCCGGGACTCGTGTTGAAGAGGATCCGAGGATGAGTGTCTTCCCCCTGCGATTGCCGGATGATCTGAAGGACAAGGCTGCTGCCCAGGCTGCCGAGGCCGGTGTTAGCCTGAACCAGTTCATCGCGGTGGCGGTGGCCTCGCGCGTCGGGGCGCAGGCGGAGGCCGAGCGCTACTTTTCCGCGCGGGCAACCCGGGTTGCTCCAGGCCGGGCCAGGACCATTCTGGGACGGGCGGGGGCCGACAGCCCGCCGCGCCCCGACGACCAGATCGATCCCTGAACCGGACCGGCAATCGCATGACCGCCATCGTTGTCGGCGCCGGGGTAATGGGGCTTGCCACCGCCTGGCATCTCGCCCGGGCCGGTGAGGCGGTCACCGTGCTGGAGCAGGGGCCGATCCCCAATCCGCTCGCCGCCTCCTGGGACAGCCACCGGCTGATCCGCGCCCTTTATCCCGGTTCGCCCGGCTACACCCGGATGGCGATCGACGCCTTCGCGGCGTGGGACGAAATCTGGCAGGCCGCCGGCGTCAGCCACTACCAGAATTGCGGCTCGATCGCCTTTAGCCGGGCAGCGGGCGATTGGACCGATGGCTGCCGCGCGCCGCTCGACGCGCTCGGCGCCGCCTATGAGCTGGTGCCGCCGGAGGAGCTGACCCGCCGCTACCCCTTCCTGGTCCCGGACGGCATCCGCTGGGGCCTGTTCATGCCGGAGGGCGGCGTGCTGTTCGCCGACCGCATCCTGGCGACGCTGGTCGATCTGTGCCGTGCCGCCGGCGTCGTGCTGCGGCCGCACGCGCCGGTCCGCGCCGTCGACCCCGACGGCACGGTGACGCTGGCCTCGGGCGAAGTGCTCCAGGCCGGATCGATCGTGGTCACCGCCGGCGCCTGGGTCGGGGCGCTGTTTCCCGATGTCATCGGGGCGCGGCTGACCACCTACCGCCAAATCGTGGTCTATCTCGACCCGCCGGCGGAGCATGTTGACGCCTGGTCCCGGGCCCCCGGCATCATCGATTGCGGCCTGCCCGACAGCCATTGGGGCATCCCGCCGGTCGGCGGCACCCGGCTGAAGCTCGCGGTCGGCGACTGGAAGCGCCCGGCCGAACCGGGCGAGGACCCGGCGGTCGGCGCCGGCGAGGCCGAGGCGATCCGCGAGCGCTGGCGGCCGGTGCTGCACGACATCGACCGTTACGCCATTCTCGAAGCGCGCAGCTGCCGCTATATCTTCGCCCCGGACGACCGCTTCGCGCTGGAGCGGCGCGGCCGGGCCTGGCTGGTCAGCCCGTGTTCGGGCCATGGCTTCAAGTTCGGCGCGCTGATCGGCCGGGCGGTGGCCGATGGCGTGCGCGGCCGGCGCGGGCCGGACAAGTTGGCGAGATGGGCGGCCGGGCATCTGCCGGCAGAGGGAGTGCGAGCATGACCACCAATCCCGTCTTCTGCGCGATCGACGCGCCGGATCTCGAAGAGGCCAAGCGGCTGATCGGCCTGGTCTCGGGCGCGGTCGGCGGCATCAAGCTCGGCCTGGAATTCTTCATGGCGGCAGGGCCTGAGGGCATCCGCACGGCCAAGCCGTCGGGCCTGCCGCTGTTCCTCGACATCAAGCTGCATGACATCCCGAACACGGTGGCCGGCGCCATCCGCTCGGTGGTGCCGCTGGCGCCGGCCTACATCACCATCCACGCCTCCGGCGGCCGGGCGATGATGCAGGCGGCGGCCGAGGCGGCGCGGAGCGAGGCGGAGAAGCTGGGCGTGCCGCGGCCGAAGCTGCTGGGCGTCACGGTGTTGACCAGCCTTGATGTCGGCGACCTTGAGGCGGTGGGGCAGGGCATGGAGGTCTCCGGCCAGGTCGAGCGCCTGGCCCGGCTGGCGGAATCGAGCGGCCTGGACGGCGTGGTCTGCGCCCCGACCGAGATCGCCCGGCTGCGCCGCATCCTGAAACCGATCAGCGAGCTGATGGTGCCCGGCATCCGCCCGGCCGGATCGGATGTGGGCGACCAGAAGCGGGTGATGACGCCGAAGGAGGCGATGGACGCCGGGGCCACCCATCTCGTCATCGGCCGGCCGATCACCGGCGCCGCCGACCCGGCCGCCGCCGCGCGCGACATTGCAGCCCAGCTGGGCCTGGTGCTTGATGCCCCGGCTGCGGCACCCCAGACTCCTGCATCATGAGCATCGACGCCAAAATCTGCGGCATCCGCACGCCCGAGGTGCTTGAGGCGGCGGCGAAGCACGGGGCCCGCTGGGTCGGCTTCAACTTCTACCCACCCAGCCCGCGCTCGGTGGCGCCGGATCTCGGTGCCGAACTGGCCCGCATGGTGCCGACCGGGCTGCGCAGCGTCGGCCTGTTCGTCGACCCGACCGAGGATGAGCTCGGCGCCGTGCTCGGCCGGGTGCCGCTCGACATGATCCAGCTGCATGGGTCCGAGACGCCGGAGCGGGTGGCCGAGATCCGCGGCCGCTGGGCCATGCCGGTGATGAAGGCGATCAAGATCGCGACCGTCGAGGATCTGGCCGGGATCGCGGCCTATGAGGCGGTGGCCGACCGGCTGCTGTTCGACGCCAAGCCGCCGAAGGGCGTCGCCTCTCTGCCCGGCGGCAACGGCCTGGTCTTCGACTGGGCCATCCTGTCCGGCCGCAAATGGTCGAAGCCCTGGATGCTGGCCGGCGGCCTGACCGAGGCCAATGTCGCCGACGCGGTCGCCCGCACCGGCGCGACCACGGTCGATGTCGCCTCCAGCATCGAAGAGCGCCCTGGCCATAAGACGCCCGAGCGGGTGCAGCGCTTCCTGGCCGCGGTCCGCGCCGTCGTCTGACCCGGTCGGCCCTGCGCCATCAGCGGGTCTGGGATGCGTGCGCCTCGGGCATTCGCGACAAATGTTTGGCGCGCAGGTCGGGCGTCGGTAAGGTCACGGCTCTTCGCCCAGATTTTGCCACGATCCGCTTCGGGAGCTGACGCCGCTTGACCGAGACCGCACCCCTCCAGGCCCGCCCGAACAGTTTCCGCTCGGGCCCGGACGAGAATGGCCGCTTCGGCCTCTACGGTGGCCGTTTCGTCGCCGAGACGCTGATGCCGCTCGTTCTCGAAGTCGAAAAGGCCTACGCCGCCGCGCGCAAGGACGCCGAGTTCAACAGCGAGCTGCGCTATTACCTCACGCATTACGTCGGCCGGCCCAGCCCGCTGTACCTGGCGGAGCGGATCACCGAGCATCTCGGCGGCGCCCGCGTGTACTTCAAGCGCGAGGAGCTGAACCACACCGGCGCGCACAAGATCAACAACTGCATGGGCCAGATCCTGCTGGCCCGGCGCATGGGCAAGACCCGGATCATCGCCGAGACCGGCGCCGGCCAGCACGGCGTCGCCACC
>NZ_JBYRFX010000188.1:0-2852 GCF_057815775.1 Inquilinus sp. | reverse complement strand
GAAGGGGTGAGAATCGGACTATCTCGACCGGGCTTTCGAGGAGAAAGCCCATGGCCAAGCACCGCAGCTATTCGATCGAGTTCAAACGCCGGGTTACGCCAATCGATCCGTAAGCGCTGTTCCGTCCCCACATTGGCATGTCCGGCGGCATCGGCGATGCTGACTTGCCATGGAGCGCGATCGTTTTGACCATAGGGTCGACCATAGTGAGGCTTCACGCCCGAGCGGTTGAGGCCCGTGGAGGTCATCACGGGCGTCGAGCGCCGGCGCCGATGGTCGGTGGAGGGTAAGCGGGCTTCCGGCCCCACGTTTCGGATTGGGGCGGACGGTGGCTTAATGCCATCCCATGAGCGATCGTTTTGACCATACGCTTGAGCCTACGCTTGAAAGCAAGCCCGGCGCCTGCGACGGGGCCGTGGAGTTTCGGCGTATCGAGCTGATCACGGGCACGGGGCGTCGCCGGAAATGGCCGACGGCCGAGAAGGCTCGCATCCTGATCGAGAGCCTGGACCCTGGCGCGAACGTGTCCGAGGTCGCCCGGCGCAACGGCGTCAGTCCGCAGCAGTTGTTCGGCTGGCGGCGGCAGGCCCGCGTCCTGTTCGGCGAGGACGCTGGTGAGGCGGGCAGCACGGCTCCGCCGGCGGCCCCCGCCACTCCGGCACCGTCGCCGCGGCCGAAGAGCGGCAGAGCAAAGTCATCGGCTGGGACGGCTGTCGAGGCGCCCGCATTTGCGCAGGTCGTCATCGCAGGTTCGCCAATGGCGGCGCCACAAGCTTCGCTGCCGCCAACCGACACCCGTCTGCCGGGCGTGATCGAGGTCACGCTCGGCGACACGGTCGTGCGCGTCAGCGGTCGGGTCGAGGCCGAGTTGCTCGCCATCGTGTTGCGGGCCGTGAGGAGGTCGTCATGATCACGGCCGGCGCGGAGATGCAGGTTCTCGTGGCGACGAGGCCGGTGGATTTCCGCAAGCAGGCCGACGGGCTGGCTGCGATCGTGCAGGCGGCGCTCGGCGCCGATCCGTTTTGTGGTGCCATCTACGTGTTCCGATCCAAGCGGATGGACCGCGTGAAGCTGTTGTGGTGGGACGGAACCGGCATCTGCCTGATGACGAAGCGGCTGGAGAGCGCCCAGTTCCGCTGGCCGCCGATCGAGGACGGCATGCTGAAGTTGTCGGCGGTGCAGCTCGCCACGCTTCTCGAAGGGGGCCAGTGGTCAAGCGTCGAGCGTCGCGAGGTCGTCCGTCCGAGTGCCACCCAATGATCCAGCGACACGACGACTCAGGCGCACGATCGAGGCTGCGCGCACCCCCGGAATCGGCGACGCTGTGGCTCGTCTTCGGCAAGACGGGCCGCGCGGTGACCAACGCAATCGATACGCTTCCCAACGACATGGATGGGCTTCGCGCCCTGATCCTGGCCGAGCGCACCGCCCATGCAGCCGAGCGCGACAAGCTCGCGGCCCGCAACCAGCGCCTCGAAGCCATCATCGCCGAGATCCGGCGCGCGCACTTCGGCCGAAAATCCGAGCGCATCACCGACGATCAGCTGTCGCTCGCGCTGGACGACCTGGAATCCGCGCTCGCCAAGGCCGCGACCGAGGATGAGAAGGTCGATCCGGCACTCAAGACCGAGCGGACGAAGAAGCGCCGCGCCAGCCGCAATGAGAACCTCGATCACCTGCCGCACGAGGAGGTAGTGGTCGAGCCCGACAGCAAGGCGTGTCCGTGCTGCGGCGGCGAGTTGCACGTCATCGGCGAGGATACATCGAAGCGCCTCGACAAGGTTCCGGCCCAAGTGCGCGTGATCGTGACGAGGCGCCCGAAATATGCCTGCCGGACGTGCGAGAAGACGGGTGCCGATGACGTTGCGGGGATCATCCAGGCGCCGGCTCCGGCGCGGCTGATCGAAGGTGGCCTCCCGACCGAGGCGATGGTCGCCGATGTCGTTGTCAGCAAGCACGCCGATCACATCCCGCTCTATCGGCAGTCCCAGATCCTGGCGCGCCACCGCGTCACCATCGAGCGCTCGACCTTGGCGCAATGGGTCGGTGCCGCCGCCGCCGAGCTGCAGCCGCTGCACGATCGTCTGATCGCGCTGCTCAAGGCGTCGCCCCGGCTGTTCTGCGACGAGACACGGTGCCCGGTGCTCGATCCTGGACGTGGCAAGACCAAGACCGGCTTCCTATGGGCCATCGCCCGCGACGACCGGCCGTGGGGTGGGGCCGATCCGCCGGCGGTGGCCTACTCCTACGCGCCCGGCCGTGGCGGTGAGCACGCCATCAAGCTGCTCGACGGCTTCTCTGGCGTGCTGCAAGTGGATGGCTACGCCGTTTACAAGAAGCTGGCCGCGCCGACACGCCCCGGCGGCCCGGTGACGCTCGCTTATTGCTGGAGCCATCTGCGACGGCAGTTCTACGAGGTCTATGTCGGCGGTAATGCACCGATCGCCACCGAGGCGCTCGCGCGCATCAAGCAACTCTACGACATCGAGGCCGAGATCCGCGGCCTGTCGGCGCAAGTGCGCCGCGCCATCCGTCAGCAGCGCGCCAAGCCCGTGGTCGATGCCTTGAAACCCTGGCTCGAAGCGAGCCTCGCCAAGGTCCCGAAGGGCGGCACGATCGCCGACGCGCTCGGCTACGGGCTCAACCACTGGGACGGCTTGTGCCGTTATCTCGACGACGGCTGCATCGAGATCGATTCAAACACTGTCGAGCGTTCGATCCGCGGTCTGGCGCTCACAAGAAAGAATGCACTCTTCGCAGGCCACGATCGCGGCGCCGAGGGCTGGGCGATGATCGCGTCGCTCCTGGAGACCTGCAAACTCAATCGCGTCGATCCGCTGGCCTGGACCACC
>NZ_JBYRFX010000187.1:0-17414 GCF_057815775.1 Inquilinus sp. | reverse complement strand
GTCGGGATGCGCTGGCGGTGCAGCTCCGTCCCGACATCGTCCAAGGCGATCGCCTCGATCTTCGTACCCCCAAGATCGACGCCGATCCGCATCCTCGCCTCCCACCCGTGCAGCAGTCACGACAATGTCCCCGCGCCGTCCCCCGAGAACGAGGCCAGGCAGCGGGGCCGTCCGGTCCCCATCGCGCCCGCGGCTATTTTGCCGCGAGCACCATGATCATCTGACGACCTTCCATCTTCGGCATCTGCTCGACCTTGGACAGGTCCTGCAGTTCGTCGCGCACCTTGATCAGCACATTCATGCCGATCTCCTGATGCGCCAACTCACGCCCGCGGAAGCGCATGGTCACCTTGACCTTGTCACCTTCCTCGAGGAAGCGTCGCGCACTGCGCATCTTCACATCATAATCATTGTCGTCGATGTTCGGACGGAGTTTGATCTCCTTGACATCGATGACTTTTTGCCTTTTCCGCGCTTCGTTCTTCTTCTTCTGCGCTTCGAATTTGAACTTGCCGTAATCGAGGATCTTGCAGACCGGTGGTTCGGCATTCGGCGAAATTTCGACGAGATCCAACCCCGCCTGCTCCGCAGCCCAAAGGGCTTCGCGCAGGGGAACGACCCCGATCATCTCGCCTTCCGCGCCGACCAGCCGAACCTGGGCCGTATCGATCTCGCGGTTCACCCTGGGCCCGTCGCGGGTCGGCAGGGCGTTCTGTGGTGGTCTAGCTATGGATAGCCTCCGTCAATTGCTGGGACCCCGTCTGCACCCTCCCCCTTTTGGATGTCAACGGTGATCGTGCTTCTTCCACAAGTTTATGAACGGCTTCGTCCAGGGCAAGCACTTCCTGCGCGTCTCCGCCCAGGCGTCGCAGCGCCACGCTCCGGTTTTCCGCTTCGCGTTTGCCAACCACCAGCATCAGCGGCACTTTCTTCAGACTGTGCTCGCGGACCTTGTAGTTGATCTTCTCGTTGCGCAGGTCGATTTCCGCCCGGATCCCGGCCGCCGCCAGCGCTTCATACACCTCTTCGGCATAGGAATCGGCTTCGCTGGTGATGGTGGTGACCACCGCCTGCACCGGCGCCAGCCACAGCGGCAGCTTGCCGGCATAGTTCTCGATCAGGATGGCGATGAAGCGCTCGAGCGACCCGAGGATCGCCCGGTGCAGCATCACCGGCCGGTGCTTGGCCCCGTCCTCGCCGATATAGGTGGCGTCCAGCCGCTCCGGCAGCACGGAATCGAACTGCAGCGTGCCGCACTGCCAGGTCCGGCCGATCGCATCGGTCAGGTGGAACTCGATCTTCGGGCCGTAGAAGGCGCCCTCGCCCGGCAATTCCTCGAACTGCAGCCCGGCCGAGACCAGAGCATCGCGCAGCGCCTGTTCGGCGATGTCCCACTGCTCGTCCGACCCGGCCCGCACATCGGGGCGCAGCGCCAGCTTCACCGCCACGTCGGGGAAGCCGAGGTCGCGATAGACCTCGTATTGCAGCCCGATATAGCGCGCCGATTCCGTCACCGACTGTTCCTCGGTGCAGAAGATATGGGCGTCGTCCTGGGTGAAGGCGCGCACCCGCATCAGCCCGTGCAGCGCGCCCGACGGCTCGTTGCGGTGGCAGCTGCCGAATTCCGCCATCCGGATCGGCATGTCGCGGTAGCTGACGATGCCCTGCTTGAAGATCTGGACATGGCAGGGGCAATTCATCGGCTTGATGCCGGCCAGCCGCTCCGGCGAGCCGTCTTCCTTCGTGCCGATCGCCACCTTGAACATGTTGTCGCCATACATGTCCCAGTGGCCGGACGCCTTGAACAGGCTGGAATCGACCAGCTGCGGCGTCTTCACCTCGACATACTCGGCACGCTCCAGCATGCCGCGAATGTAGTTCTCCAGCGTCCGGTAAAGGGTCCAGCCCTTCGGATGCCAGAACACGCTGCCCGCGGCCTCTTCCTGCAGATGGAACAGATCCATCTCGCGGCCCAGTTTGCGGTGGTCGCGGCGCTCCGCCTCCTCCAGCTGGTGGAGATGGACGTCGAGCTCCTTCTGGTCGCGCCAGGCAGTGCCGTAGATCCGCTGCAGCATGGCGTTGCGGTGGTCGCCGCGCCAATAAGCGCCGGCCACCTTCATCAGCTTGAAGCCCTGCCCGATCCCGCCGGTCGTCGGCATGTGCGGGCCGCGGCACAGATCCAGCCAGTCGCCCTGGCGGTAGACCGAGATCGCCTCGCTCTCCGGCAGGTCCTCGATGATCTCGGCCTTGTACTTCTCGCCCTTGGCCTTGAAGAACTCGATCGCCGCGGTCCGATCCCAGACCTCGCGGGTGAAGGCGGCGTTGCGGCCGATGATCTGGCGCATCTTCGCCTCGATCTTCACGAGATCGTCGGGCGTGAACGGTTCGTCGCGGGCGAAGTCGTAATAGAAGCCGTTCTCGATCGACGGGCCGATGGTGACCTGGGTGCCGGGATACAGCTCCTGCACCGCCTCGGCCATCACATGGGCGGCGTCGTGGCGGATCAGTTCCAGCGCCTCGGGCGAGGTCCGGGTGACGATGCCGACCTTGGCATCGCGGTCGATCACGGTCGCCAGGTCCGACAGCTTGCCGTCGATGGTCATGGCCAGGGCAGCCTTGGCCAGGCTCTTCGAGATGTCGGTGGCGATGTCGGCGCCCGACACAGGGCGGTCGAAGCGACGCACCGCGCCGTCGGGCAGTGTGATGGCGATGCCGTCGGGCTCGGCCATGAGTCTATCCACGTCTTTCATCCGGAGAAGGCGAGGCACTGTAAGGAGCAGGGGAATGCTGTCAATGGTTTGCTGCCCGACCGCCGGCGGAGTCAGGCGCCGGCGCTTGTGCAGCCACCGTGGCCAGAGGCCATGTCGATCGGCATGGGGGCAAGTTCAAGGCCCACCCGACGAGCCATGCGCGGAAGGCGGATCCACCGGGCGCGGCGGCACGTCGCTTGAGCCGACCGGACCCGCATGCTACCTCGGCAGTCAAGCGAATGGAAAAATGCCTGATGGTCAACGTCATCTGCGCGAAATGGGGCCCGAAATACGGGCCGGAATACGTCAACCGGCTGCACGCGATGGTCAGCCGGAATTTGGCGCGTCCGCACCGTTTCGTCTGTTTCACCGACGACCCGACCGGGCTGGCGCCCGGGGTCGAACATTTTCCGATGCCGGTGCTGCAGGTGCCGGAACCCCACCGCAACCTGCCCTGGCGCAAGGTTACGCTGTTCGGCCAGCCGCTCGGTGACCTCGAAGGGCCGACGCTGTTCCTCGACCTCGACATCGTCGTGGTCGATGCGCTGGACCCGTTCTTCGACCATCCCGGCGATTTCTGCGTCATCCACAACTGGACCCATCCGGATCGCCGCGTCGGCAACACCTCGGTCTACCGGTTCGAGATCGGGGCGCATCAGGACGTGCTCGACAACCTGATCGCCAACCACCGGCAGATCTTCGCCCGCTACCGCAATTCGCAGACCTACGTCTCGGATCACATCGGCGACATCACCTGGTGGCCAGACGCCTGGTGCGTGAGCTTCAAGAAGCACTGCATGCCGGGCGGGCCGCTGGGCTTGTTCAACTGGTTCATGACCCCGCGCCGCCCGGAAGGCGCGCGCATCGTCGTGTTCCATGGCGACCCGAAGCCGGAATACGCCATCAGCGGGCATTGGCCGGGGCGCTGGTCGAAACATGTCCGGCCGACGCCGTGGGTGGCCGAGCACTGGGGTTGAGTCCTCCGGCCACGACCGCGCCGGCGGAGATCCGCTGCTGGATCGTCAGCGAGAGCAAGGCCGGCACCATCGCCCAGTGCCGTGGCGTGGCCGAGAAGCTGAACGTCGCGATCGCGGCCCGGCTGACGTTGCGCTTCATGATTGAGACCCGGCTTGTGCGGCGGCCCGATCCTAACAAGACCGGGCTGGCCCGCCGCCTGAACCGGCGCTGGACCCATATCCGCAACGTCCATCTGAACCGCATCCGGCCGCCCTGGCCGCAGTTGTCGATCTCCTGCGGCCGCCAGGCCGAGCCGGCAGTCATGGCGGCCACGCGCCGGTCCGGCGGCCGCATCTTCACCGTGCATCTGCAGGTGCCGACCGTCGGCTTCGACCGGTTCGACCTGTGCTTCGTCGGCCGGCACGACTGGCGGCCGGAGTTCGACGGCCGCGACGACGTGCTGCCGATGGTCGGCGCGCCGCACCGGGTCGATGCCGCGCTGGTCGAAAGCCATCGCGCCGCGGCGGAACAGCGCTTCGGCATCCTGCCCGGCCGGCGGGCCGCTGTGCTGATCGGCGGGCCCAATCCCGGCTACGGCTTTTCCAGCGCGCGCATCGACACCATCATCGGCCAACTCAAGGGCCTGCAGGATGCCGGCTGGGCCCCGCTGGTGACCACGTCGCGCCGGTCCGACCCGTCGGTGCTGCCACGGCTGCAGCAGGCCCTGGGCGGCGGCCCGGGCTTCATCTGGGACCGCAGCGGCGAGAACCCGTATTTCCAGTTTCTGGCCATCGCCGATGCGGTGCTGGTGACGGTCGATTCGATCACCATGACTTGCGAGGCGGCGTCGACCGGCAAGCCCGTGTTCTCGATCCCGCTCGACGAGAAGCCGGGGATCTATCTCGACAAGTTCCACCGGTTCCACCGCGACATGCAGGACACGCTGGGCCTGACCCGGCCCTTTGCCGGCACGATCGAGCCCTATGCCTACACGCCGCTGGACGAGGCCGGGCGTATCGCCGGCATCATCGACGACCGCCTCGCCGCCAGCGCGAAGCTCTCCCACGACAACCTGATCGCCCGCCTGCGGCGCTGAGGCCCGGCCCACCCGGGCGGCGGCCTGCGGCGCGGCCTCAGGACATGCCGAGCCGTCGGCGGATCGCATTGTCTCCCGGCAGCAGAAGCGCCAGGTCGCGCAGCCGGCCCATCACCGTGTAATGCGACCGGATCGCCGGCAGGTCTTCGACCGGGGCCGGCAGGCCGTCATGCGGCAGGGCCAGCAGCCGGGCAAAGGGCTCGCTGGTGGCGATCTCCGCCCCGCTCCACTGCCCCCAGGCGAGGCGTTCGAATGTCGGCTCGCGATCCGGGAAGATCGGATGGTCGACCTCGATCCCGAATTTCGACAGCTCGGGGCAGAGCGAGTTCGGACCGCAATGGAAGGCCGGAATGCCGGCGATCAGCCCCTTGATCGCCGTGGTGCTGGTCCAGGTGACGGTGCAATGGGCATCGCGCAGGTCCACGGCAAGTGGGCGTGCCGCCGAGGGCATGCGGCGAATGATCGGCCGCTTGGTCTCCAGCCGGAGGCTCTGCGCCCAGCCCACTGGCATCCGCCGGGGATCGCTCATGGCCTGCGGCTTCTGCCCGACCACCAGGACATGCCGGCCCTCACGGCGCCAGGGCTGCAGCGGCACGTTCCATGAGCGCCAACGCTCCGGCCCGCCGCTGGGGAAGCGGCCGGTTCCGTTCCAGCCATCCAGCGCAACCTGGAAACAGCGGGCGTCGGCCAGCGGCGACAGCCAGCCATTTTCCAGGATGATGGCCCGCGCTCCGGCGGCCTTGACGGCGCGATACACCCGCCACCGCCGCGAAGCCCGGAACATCGACCAGCCGACCAGCACATCGTCGGGCTCGAACCGGTCGGGAAGCCCGACCTGGGTGGGACCGAGCCGCTCGCACCCGGCGATGCACTCCCGCCAGGGCTTCCGGTCACCCTGCGGCAGATCGACGAAAAACCTCATGCACCCGTTCCCCGGGGATTGTGCGGTCCCCCGCCCGACAGCGGTGATATCCGCCGATCGGCGACCGGGGCAAGCGGGAAGTGGCGCCGGCGGGGCGGGATGGCGCTAACGGGCGCCGGGCGCCGGGAGATCCGGCAACGCCCGGTACAGCGCCTCGTACTGCGCCTCGAGCGACGCGATCGCGTTGCGGAAACGGGCATCCTGCTTGCGCGCCGCCTTGGCCGTCCAGATCAGGCTGTCATCCGAGAATTCGTAATCCACCCAGGTCAGCGGCAGGTTCTGCCAGCGGACGCCCTGCCCCAGACGCTTCCGGATGCTGTAGGCGTAGTACAGGATCGTCTGGTCGATGTGATAGACCGGCCGCTGGTGCAGGACGGCCTCGATGCTGCTGGCCATCCGCTCGCAGAACCGAACCCCCTTGGGCGTCGGATTGACCCCGATGGCCGCGGCGAGCACCCGGCGCCAGGGTTCCTTCCGATGCAGGCGGAAATGGATGGTAAGGTCGGCGGCCCCGATCTGTTCGAACGCCTGGCCGAGCGGCTGCCGGATCAGGCCATCGATGTCGACGCAAAGCACCGGCGCGCGTGATTCCATCAGCAGATGGTGCATCACCAGGTAGCGGCCGCTGGTGAAGTAGATCGGCGCATCCACGCCATAGCGTTCGAACGCCCCGTCCTCCCAGGTGTAGGTCAGGTCCGTATGGGTCAGGCTCCGCCGCAGCTGCCCGACATGATCCAGCGTCTGCGGCGACGGGGCGTAGAGATGAAGGTGGAGGTGGTGCCGCTCCCCTGTCGCCTCGGCCGACAGCACCAGGTCCGACGCGAACCGGGCATAATAGATCTCGTCACAGGCGCACAGGACGATCCCCGGCGCTCCCGGGGCCGGCAGATCGCCCATCAGCCGCGAACGATGCTGGCGCAACCGTCGGAGATGGCCGGTCTTCCGCACCGTTTCCGAGAGCACGGCGAGATAGATCCGCGCGAGTTGCAGGCGGGAATGATGCAGCGTCGCCATGGTCAGGCCTGGTGTCCCCACGATCCCGCCGAATCACGCTCGGCCGCTTTCGATATCCCGAAGCCGGCCGCCGCCGGCCTCCGGGGCGATATCATCCCCGGCCGACCAGACGGCGCGCGACCAGCCCCAACGGCCCGCGACGCGCGCTGGCCGCGCGCAGCCGGCCGGCCATGGTCCAGGCCGACGACACCGCATCGGGATCGATCAGGATCTCCGGCCTGCCGTCATGCGGCGCCGCCAGCAGCCGGGCGAAGGGCTCGCCGGTCCGGATCTCGTCTTCGGTCCACTGCATCCAGGCATAGCGCCGGAACACCGCCTCGCGGTCGGGATAGACCGGATGGTCGACATCCAGCCCGCGCTGCATCAGCTCGCCGCAATTGATGGTCGGCCCGCAATAGAAGGCTGGCACGCCGCGGATCAGCGATTTGATCGCCACAGTGCTGGTCCAGGTCAGGGTGGCGAAGGCCTGGTCGAGCTGCTGGTCCAGCGGCGCTTCGGTGAAGCGGGTGCGGCGGATGACCGGCCGGCGGGTGTGGGGCACGACGCTCTGCGCCCAGCCGGGCGGCATGGCGCGAGGGTCGAGGTTGATGCCCTTCGGCCGCTGCTCGACCACCAGGATGGTCTCGCCGTCGCGCCGCCAGTCCTGCAGCGGTACGTTCCACGAATCCCAGCGGCTGCCGCTGCCGTCCGGAAACCAGCCGGTGCCGTTCCAGCCATGCAGCGCGACCTGGAAATACTTCCGGCCCTGGATCGGCGACAGCCAGCCGTTCTCGCCGATGATGGCGCGGCCGCCGGCGGCCCGGATCTGCCGGTAGATGTCGCTGCGGAAGGTGCCGCGGAACGGGGCCCAGAGGATGGCGATGTCGTCCGGCTCGAACCGGGACGGGGTGCTCATATGGACGGTGCCGAGGCGCGACGCACCTTCGGCCAGGGCCGATCCGGGTTTTCCGATCGAAACGCCCCAGAACACGAACACCCTACCCATGGGTGCCGCTGCCCCGGAGTTCGGCATAGATCGCGTGCGGCTGCTCGACATCCAGCGTGTACTGCGCCTCGAGCTGGGAGGCGGCCTGGGCGAACACCGCGTCTTCCTTGCGCGCGCCCTTGGCCGACCAGATCACGCTGTCCTCGGAGAATTCGACATCGACGAGGTGCGCCGGCATGTGCTGCCAGCGGATCCGGCGCTTGAGCCAGCGGCGGATGATGTAGAGGTAGTAGATGACCGGCTGGTCGATATGGTCGCTGGGCCGCATGTGCAGCGCCGACCAGATGCCGGAGGCCAGCTTCTCGCAGAATCCCAGCGACTCGCGGGTGTGGCTGACCCCCACGGCCCCGGCCATGACCCGCCGCCAGACGCGGCGTTCGCCGAGCCGGAAATGTAGCGTGACATCCGCCCGCTCGATCATCTTGAACACGTCGGTCAGCGGCCGGTGGATGATGCCGTCGATGTCGACACACAGAATCGGGGCCCGGCACGCCAGCAGCAGATGGTGCAGCACCAGGAACCGCGCCGCCGAGAAATAGATCGGTTTGGGAAGTGAGAGCGCCTTATAGGAATCATCTTCCCATGTGAACGACAGCGCCACATGCCGCAGCGACCGCCGCATCCGATCGATATGGTCGAGCGTATCCTGCGACGGCCCATAGAGATGCACGTGAATGTGCAGCGGCTCTTCCAGCTTCTCTGCCGACAACAGGAAACTCGGGGCAAATTTCTTGTAGTAGCCGTCGTCGCAACCGCAAAAAACAATACCAGGCGCACCCATATCGGGTGTATTGCCGCGAATTCGCAGGCGGTAAGCCTTGACCGCCTCCCGAGCCTTGGTGTCGACCAGATTCTGCAAAAGAACAGTAACCGACAGGCGCTTCAGGAACCCTCTGGACAGTCTCTTCAGTGAAGCGCCGCTCATCATTTCTTGCCTAAGAACCCGCATTTCCTCAGATTCGACCGAATTGAACTTTCAGCTCGGCATATGGAGGGCCGCTTACACGCAACCTGTCTGAAAAAGAAATACCATACCGTGTGCGACATCACACTAGGTTTGCGGTCGGCATTCCGAAGCCAAGCCGCGACCGAATGGCTCCGCCGCCCCTGGCATTATCGCGATCGAAATGTCGCAATCAGGGCACGGCCCGGGTTTCCCTGCGTTCCAGCCGGGGCAGCGCGCCATATTCCGGGGCATATTTGCTCTGCAGGTTGCCGACAACCCGCACGAAGGATGCATCCTCCTTGCGTGGGCCCTTCGCCGTCCAGATAAAGCTGTCGTCCCGGAAATCATAGTCCACGAGACTGAGCGGCAGGTGCTGCCAGCGGATGGCGGGCCACCAGCGTTGGGCGAAGCGATACAGGAAATAGAGAATCGTCTGGTCGGTGTGGAAATCCGGCCGCCGCAGCAGGCTGGCCTGGATGCAGAGCGCCATCCGCCCGGCGAATTGGAGGCCCTGGACGGTGGGGGCGATGCCCACCGCCGCGGCGAGGATGCGCCGCCAGATCCGACGCTCGCCGAGCCGGAAATGGAAGGTAACGTCGGCACCCGAGATCAGTGTGAACGCCTCATCCAGCGGGCGATGGATGAAGCCGTCGATATCGCAGGCGAGAATTGGCGACCGGGAGGCCTGCAGCAGGTGATGGATCATGATGAAGCGGCCGCGGCGAAGTAGATGGTCTCGTCGATGCCGTAGCTTTTATAGCCGTCGTCTTCCCAGCTGCAGGTCAGCCGGGTGTGCTGCAGGTTCCGGCGCAGCGCATCGATATGGGCCAGTGTCTGCGCCGACGGGGCGTAGAGATGGATGTGGATGCGATGGGCGTGCCCGGTATCCTCCGCCGAGAACAGGAAGTCGGCGGCAAAGCGCGCGTAATAGACATCGTCGCAGGCGACGAACACGATTCCCGGCCCTGCGCCGGCCTCGTCCGGCAAGGGCAGTTCACCCTGGATCCGGGCACGATGCTCACGCAGGCGACGCGCATTGCCCGAGTTCCAGAGCGCTTCGCGCAGCACGGCCAGACGCATCCGCAGCGTCAGCAGGCGGGACATCCGCCGTCTCATCGGCTCGGCCCCGTCATGCCCGGCCCCTGGGCGGGCCATAAGACACCGATCCGTTCGCCACCTATGTTGATCACTCGCGTTCCGAATTCTTTTCTTCGATACCGGCGGCGGACGCTGTCCATCGCCGGCCAGGCCGACGGCCGATGACACAGCCGGGCCCGCCGGCGCCGCCGACATCACTCCCCCACCCAATCCATGGCACAGACGGGTTAAGTTGTCTTTAGGGTCGATTGCTATTTCGCGTCCGGCGGCACGGCCAGCCTGCGGTCAGGGCCGTGGCCGCGCCAGCACCGAATCGTAATCCGCCCGCTCCAGCCCCATCACCGAGCCATGCCGTCCGGCGTTGCGCAGGATCCGGCCATCGGCCTCGAAGGCCCGGCGCAGGGTGCCGAATTCCTTCGCGTAGATCTCGTCCTCGGGCCGGGCGTACTGGTTGGTCTCGCTCTGCCCGTCGGCATAGAAATAGGTGGTCGCCTGGGCGTAGTCGAGATCGACTCCGAGGATGTAGACCTCGGCGAAGCCCATGTACCAGGCGATCTGCGCTGCGAACAGGATCACCGTCGAATCATTGCCCAGCCCCTGCCAGGGATGGTGGCGGAAACCCTGCTTGCGCAGGCCGCCGCGATAGCTGGGGAAGGTGACGACCCGGTCGGCAGGCGGCCGGAACTCCGGCTTGGCGGCGATGGTGTCGCGCACGAGATAGGTGCCGACCGGCAGGGTCGAGACATCGGCCTTGATCCGGTCCCAGCCGCGCAGGTCGCTAAGCACGTAATAGGGAATCGGCGACGGCAACCCGTGCTCGACCGCCTTGTAGCCCTTCTTGACCACGAAGAACTGCTCGCCGGCCAGCTTCGACAGGTCGAATTCGACCAGCGACGGGGCGTTGCCGAGCAAGAAGCAGCGCTGCCCGGCATGGCGGTTCTTCAGCTGCATGATCCGGCGGGTGCGGCCCGGCGCGGCCAGCGCCCCGGCCAGGGCATAGGTCTTGGCGAGCAGCGGCAGCATCGCGGCGCCCTACCCCGCCGGTTCGGCTGCCGGGACGCCCAGCAGCTCCTGGTACACGGCGAGGGTCGAGCCGGTCATCGCATCCTTGGTGTAATGCGCCGTCACGGTGGCAATGGCCTGCTGCGCCATCCAGCTGCGCTCGTCCGGCGTCAGCGACAGGGCCCGGTCGATCGCCGCCGCCAGCGCGTCCGGATCCGCCGGCGGCACCAGCCAGCCGGTCTCGCCCTCGACCACCACCTCCGGCGGCGCGCCGATATTGGTGGCGATCACCGGCCGGCCCAGCGCCATCGCTTCGACCACCACCCGACCGAAGCCCTCGGGGTCGGTCGAGGCATGCACCACCACGTCGGACAGCATGTAGGCGGCCGGCATGTCGTCGCAGTGATCGACCAGCTGGACCACGCCGTTCAGCCCCTTGGCGGCGATCTGGCCGATCAGCTCCTGCCGATAGCCGCTGCGGCCCTGGTCGCTGCCGACGATCAGGCAGTGCAGGTCGCGCCGGCCCAGCCGTGCCAGCGCGTCGATCACAACGGTCTGGCCCTTCCACCGCGACAGCCGCCCCGGCATCAGCACGATCGGCCGGTCGTCCGGCGCCCGCCAGGCGCGGGCCAGGCTGATGATGCGTTCGGCCGAGACCGCCTCGATCGCGAATTGCCGGAGGTCGACGCCGCGCGGGATGGTGCGGATCCGCGCCGGGTCGACGCCATAGGTCTCGACGATGTGACGGGCGATGTAGTCGGAGATGGCGATCACCCGGTCGCCACGGACCATGATCGAATTGTACAGCCGCTTGGCGGCGCTGGCCTGGTTGTACGGCGCATGGACGGTGGTGACGAAGGGGATGCCCAGCCGCCGGCAGGCGGCATGCGCGCTCCAGGCCGGGGCCCGGCTGCGGGCATGCACCAGGTCGACGCCGTGGTCGCGGATCACCTTTTCCAGCCGGCGGATGTTGCGCCAGATCGTGACCGGGTTCTTGCCGACCAGCGGCAGTGCGATGTGTTCGGCCCCCGCCCGGGCCAGGTCGCGCAGCATGGCGCCGCCGGCCGAGGCGACCAGGGCGCGGCCGCCCGCCGCCCCGATCGCGGCGGCGACCTCGACACAGCCACGTTCGGCGCCGCCGGTGCCGAGCGCCGGCAGCACCTGCAGGATGGTCCGGCCCCGAAGGTCCGGAACCGCGGGCGCCGCCTGGTCGGCCGCGTCGTCGTACGGAGAGGGATAAGCAGTCACGGAATACGATATAACCGGCCGGAACGGGGCGCGCACCCTACATCAGCGCCCCGGCACACGCCATGGCCCGTCATCGGCGATTCTGCCGCAATCGCAGAACCGGACCGTTCAGCCCGGCTGGTTCCACCGGAGCGACATGCAGGACAGCCCGGCATCGAGCTTGCTGGTCTCCGCCACATCCAGCGGCACCACGCGATAGCCCAGCCGGTCGAGCACCTCCGCCGTGCGCGGGAAGCCGGTTCCGACCAGGACGACATCGTTGACCCGCAAGGCGTTGGCGGCGGCCTCCTCCCCCTCCGGCACCCGCACCACGCGCATGCCGGGGAAGTAGCCAGCCAGCTGGTCGGTCGCCAGCACCGTCTCGGAATCGAGCAGCGAACAGGCGGTCTTGAAGTGCAGCACGCCCGGCGGCGGCGTCACGATCTCCGCCTTGCGGCCGAGTTCGGTCAGCAGCGCGGCCAGCGCCCCGGCGCCGCGCGCATCGGTGCGGGCGGACAGGCCGACCATGACGGCACGCGGCGTCACCAGCACGTCGCCGCCCTCGGCGAAGCCGGCCTCCATCTCCAGCACCCGGTCGAATCGGGCGCGCAGTTCGGCGGCGAGTTCGGCCGCCTCGCCCAACCGGGTCGGCGCGCCGGGGCGCAGCAGGATGGCGCCCTCGGGGAAGGTCAGCGCCGGATCCTCCATGAACACCGAATCCGGGAAGCCGGCGAGCGCCGGCAGCACCTCGACCGCCACGCCGGCCGCCTCCAGCGCCGCGACATAGGCCGCGTGCTCGGCCCGGAACCGATGCATCTCCGGCGCGCCGCGATCGACGGCCCGCAGCCCGTCGACGGCGGAATCGCCGGGCTGCCGGGCCAATGCCCGACCAAACCGGAACACCTCGGCCATGTCTCTCTCCCAGCTTCCCTGTGCGTTTTTGCGGCGCCGACTCTATCGCGCGGCCGGCCCGGTCGCCATGCCGGAAGCGCCGCAAAAAAACACGCATAAGTCCGCTTGCCGAAGCAGGGCCTCGTGAGTATTGTCCCGCCTCCAGACGGAGGGGTGGCCGAGTGGTTGAAGGCGCTCGCCTGGAAAGCGGGTATACGGTGTTGAGCCGTATCGTGGGTTCGAATCCCATCCCCTCCGCCATTTTCACAACGTTTCTAAAATTGTTTCGTGATATCTGCTGAATGACGCAGCGGGGCCACGTGACGCCGCCACTAGCCAGCACACGCCAGTCATACAGGCGCGCCTCCTGCTGAGACATTGAGTAGCAATAGCGGCGGGCGCTGTGCCGACATGGCAGACGCACAGCGCCCGTTTGACTAAGATGCTATGATTTCATCATTAATGCGCTTCATGGTTTCTAATATTGCAGCGTGCATTGCAATCGATCGTGCATTTCCACCGTGATGATTCCGAACAAAATTTCCCCATCCAGCGACATCGAATATCCGCAGGGCTACCGCCAACTTATCCGGATCAAAGCCTTCCGGTGGACATGCAAATATCTTAATTAGGCCGCCAAAAAGGGAAGCACCGTGGATCAAGGCTTGTCCATTAAAGGCTTCTGCGACGCTTGTGAGTGCTGCCGAAACGATCGATTCATCATGCTGACGTAGCGCCGTGGCTATAGACGCCGTAAACGCAATTTGGCCAGGTTTCCATGCTGCAGATGAAGTGTTTTTTCCTATCACTAACCCAGCCTCTGTAACGAGACGAAAAATTTCAAGTGCATCTTCATCAGCGGCCGCGAGTGCCGCATGGAAGTCATCGAGCCTATTCATTGGCTTGCGTGCCCGATTTGCGACGATGAACATGCGGGCTTCGTCTTCAGGGCTGGCATAGGTGAACAGGCAACACGGCAGTTGTGGTAAATCGCCGCGTTGAACAGCAGCTGCCCATCGATGCTGACCGTCGATAATAACTTTAGAGCCGTCTGAGCGCCTTGAAACCACAAGTGGAGCACATAGCCTCCAATCGAATTTAGTGGCTATGCTGGCAATCAGCCGGCGCGATCCTGCATTTTCGATGGATCTCTGGTATGATAGGTCAACAGTAAGCTCTGATGTGTGAACCCATTCGATGCTGGGCATGATCCCAATGGCCGGCCTGAAAATTTTTTTCCGCTCAACCTCGCTCTTCTGTTTATTCGTTATTTTTCCTCTCGATCCAAACTGGGCTGATTTTCCTGGGCCAACTGTTGCTATGGACGGAAAATTTTCCGCTTTGAGACCATCGACAAATTGCGACACTTCGTCGAGCGAACGTGACCAAATACCATTTCCATATTTTAGCACGATATTGCCCACGTGTACGCGAGCCGCACCAATAGGCGTTCCAATGATGAACGTACCATTAGGCGCCACATCACCGATTATCTGCTCTCTCACCCATGCCGGGATTGGTGAGCTATCGTTTGTCCAACCGCAGACATCGCCGCGCAATGAAAGGCGTTGCTGAAGATTCATCTCACTTCTCCTGAAAGCTCGCGAACAGAACGCCCGCGAGACAGACAGGCTGAAGATGTTTGGCTACATGAGTGAGATCGGGGAAATCAATAAACCTGCAATTCGACATGCATTGGCGGGCTACGCTTGCACCAGCAACATGAAGTGCCCTATCACGCTAGCCCCAGCAGCATCTCCGCCCTCACCGCCTCCCGGCCGATGGAAAGCCATGCGTCTTCGCCCGCCAGGCGACCAGCAGCGTCGGGATTAGCAGCAGAATCAGCGCCCAGGGGAAGGCCGCGGTGCCGAGTGTCTCCAGCAGGACACCGCCGGCCAGACCGCCGCCGGCGATGGCGATGTTCCAGACCGTGACGATCATCGATTGGGCGACATCGGCCGCCTCCCCCGCCGTCTTGGCGGATGCGGTCTGGAACAGGGTCGCCGCGCCGCCATAGGCGAGACCCCAGGCGCCGACCGCCGCGATGACCGCGGCGGGATTGCCGCCCCACAGGCCGAGGGCCGCGGCGGCCAGGATGAACAGCGCGGTGCTGGCCAGCACCAGCTCGCGCAGCCGGCGGTCGATCAGCACGCCGGTGATCCAGATGCCGACCAGGGCGGCGACGCCGAAGACCAGCAGGACGATGTCGATCGCGCCGGCCAGGCCGGCCGGGCCGACGAAGGGCGCGACGTAGGTGTAGAGGATGTTGTGCGCCAGCACGAAGGCGAGCGTGACGAACAGCAGCGGCCGGATGCCCGGCAGCAGGAACACCCGGCCGAGCGGCAGGCGCCGGTCCGCCGCCTGGCCGGGAAAGTCCGGCACCTTGGCCAGCACCCAGCCGATCAGGATCAGGGTCAGGCCGCTCACGATGCCGAAGGTGACGCGCCAGCCGACCGCGCTGCCCAGGAAGGTGCCGGCCGGAATGCCGAGCGACAGCGCCAGCGGGATGCCGACCATGACGATGGCGATCGCCCGGCCCTTCTGCTGGTCCGGCACCATGCGGGCGGCATAGCCGGCGACCAGCGCCCACAGCAGCCCGGCGAACACCCCGGCGAAGAACCGGGCGCCGAGCGTCAGCCCGTAATTGGTCGACACCGCCGTGACCGTGTTGACGATGGCGAAACCGCCGATGGCGACGAGCAGCAGCGGCCGCCGCCGCCAGCCCTGGGTGGCCGCGGTCAGCGGGATCGCCGTGACCAGCGTGCCGATGGCGTAGACGGTGACAAGCTGGCCGACCAGCGCATCCGAGACACCCAGCCCGGCATTCATCTGCGGCAGTAGTCCCGCCGGCAGCGCCTCGGTCAGGACGGTGATGAAGGCGGCCATCGCCAGGGCCAGCAGGCCTGCCATGGGCAGGCGGTCCGGCCGGGATGGCGCCGTATCGGTGCGCCGCTGCCCCGCAAGGCCGGTCGCGTCGTCGCGTGTCGTGATGGTCGAGGTCATGAAACCGTCCGCCCGTGGGGTTGAGCCTTGTCCACGGAAAAGATGATCGCTGCCGCAACTTCGGAGAATTGCGCTACAGTTCCCAACACATCGGACGATCTTGTCCGCAATGAGGATCGGACGATGGACAACCTCGGCCCGCTCAACGCCTTCGTCCAGGCCGCCGACACCCGCAGCTTCACGACCGCCGGCCGGCAGCTCGGCGTGTCGTCCTCGGCGATCGGCAAGGCCATCACCCGGCTGGAGGAGCGGCTGGGCGTGCGGCTGTTCCACCGCTCCACCCGCACGATCACGCTGACGCCGGAGGGCGCCTGCTTCCTCGAGCGCTGCCGGCGCATCCTGTGCGAGATCGAGGCGGCCGAGCTGGAGCTGGCCCAGACCCAGGGCGCGCCGCGCGGCCGGCTGCGCGTCAGCCTGCCGCTGGTCGGCATGCTGATGATGCCGGCGCTGACCGCCTTCATGCGGGCCTATCCGGCGATCGAACTCGACCTCGATTTCACCGACCGGCTGGTCGACGTGATCGATGAAGGCTTCGACGCCGTGGTCCGCGCCGGCGAGGTCAGCGATTCGCGCCTGATGACCCGCAATTTGGGCACATTCCGGCTCATGCTGGTCGGCGCCGCAGGCTATTTCGCGCGGCACGGCACGCCCGAGGTGCCGGACGACCTGAAATCTCACGCCTGCCTGCACCACCGCTTCGCCACCACCGCCAGGCTGGAGCGCTGGCCGCTGCGCCGCGGGCCCGGCGAGGCCGAGATCGACCTGCCGGTGACCGCCGTGGCGAACACGATCGAGCCGCTGATCCACATGGCCGAACAGGGGCTCGGCATCGCCTGCCTGCCGGACTTCGCCATCCGCCGCCAGCTCGCCGACGGCACGCTGGTCGCAATCCTCGGCCCGCACACCCCGCATTCCGGCGTGTTCCGCATGCTGTGGCCGTCGAGCCGCTACCTCTCGCCGAAGCTCAGGGTGTTCGTCGACTTCATGGCGCTGAGGCTCTTCGCGGCCTGAGGCCGGACCGGCCTCAGGCCGTCCACGCTCCCCTGTGCGCGCCGTTACATCCCGGCGGCACGTCCGACCTCAGACTCTGCGCATTGAGGCCATCAAGTGGGGACGAGATGGGTGAACGATTGGTGTGGACCGCGCTGGCCTGCGGGCTGTCGCTGGCTGCCTGTGTGTCGAAGCCGGAACCGAGGCCGCCGTCGGATCTGGACGTCTTTGCCTTTCAGGGCGTGTCTCAGATGATGGTCTGCCTGGTCAGGGAGTCAGGTGAGACAGCGGCAGACCATATGGACAGGGCCATGGAGTGCGCCCGAAAAGGGGATGCGGTGAATGATTGGCTGGCCTCCGGCTGCGGTATCGTGCCGGCCCATGCGCGCCGGTCCGTAGAGCCCGACCCGTCCGACCCGGACAGAATTCCGCCGCCGACCCAGCCCTTGCCGCGCGAGGTCTGCGCATTTTTCTTTCCTTCATCGGTCCGATCACCGTAATCCGCAGCGCCGCATAGAGACACGGCCTCGGCA
>NZ_JBYRFX010000186.1:0-2672 GCF_057815775.1 Inquilinus sp. | reverse complement strand
AGCGAGCGGCCATGCACCGCACGCAGCAGCGCCGTGGTGGTCGGATCCTGCTTCGGGCCGATCACCACGATCTGCAGCGGCTCCATCCGGTCCTCGGCCTGGTTCAGCCAGGTGGCGAGCGGGATGAAGTTGCGCTGCAGCTCACCGGTGAAGGCGGCGATCAGCGAGTCTGCGCGCAGGGCGTAAAGCCGGTCGCCGGTCAGATGATGCAGTCGCGCCAGCACCCCCAGCATGGTGCCGTTGCCGGACGGCACCGCGGCGTCATAGGCGGATTTGGTGCGCACGATCAGCGCCTCGCCATCATCCGCGGTCATGAAATAGCCGCCGCGACCGCCATCCCAGAAATGGGTGTCGAGCACCGCGGTCCAGCGCTTGGCGTGGTCGAGATAGGCGGCCTCCTCCGTCGCCTCGTGCAGGGCCAGGGCCGCGGCAACCATGTCGGCATAGTCTTCCAGCAGCCCCGGCGCCGTCGCCTTGCCGCGGCGCCAGGCATGGGCGAGGCGAGCGTCGCCACCGAGTTGCCGCACCACAGCAGCGAAGGCGGTCTCGGCCAGGGTGATCCACTCCGGCCGGTCGAAGGCCTGGGCGGCGCGGGCCAGGGCGCCGATCATCAGTCCGTTCCAGTCGGCCAGCACCTTGTCGTCCCAGCCGGGCCGTACGCGTACGGCCCGGCGCTCCAGCAGTACGGCCCGGTCGGCGGCCAGCGCCGCCTCGGCAGCATCGTCGCCCAGGGCCGTGTTGCGGCGGCGGTTGAGGACGTTTTTCTCCTCCCAATTGCCATGAGCGGAGACGTCGTACGTCTGCTTGAACACGGCGGCGCGGTCACCCAGCGCCGCGTCGATCTCGGCCTCGGTCCAGACGTAGAACCGGCCCTCCTCACCCTCGCTGTCGGCGTCGAGGGTGGCGGCGAAGGCACCGCCCTCGGCGATCATCTCGCGCTCGATCCAGGCCACGGTTTCCGCCACTCTTGCGGCGTAGAGCGGGTCTCGAGTCTCCTGCCAGGCCAGGGTCAGCAAATCGACCAGCTGGGCGTTGTCGTACAGCATCTTCTCGAAATGCGGCGCCAGCCACTCCTCGTCGGTGGAGTAGCGAGCGAAGCCGCCGCCGAGATGATCGTAGATACCGCCCTGGCTCATCGCCGTCAGTGTACGCAGCACGGCATCGCGCCAGGACGTACGGCCCGACCCGCCATGGCCTGACGCGTCTTGACGCGACCGCCGCCAGCCGCGCCACAGCAGCTCCAGCAATCCCGGCTGCGGGAATTTCGGCGCGCCGCGCAGCCCGCCCCAATTCGGGTCGAACTGGCCGGACAGCTGCTCCGCCACCTGGTCGAGCAGACGGCGGTCCAGCCCGGCACCCGGCCGGTTCTCCGACTGCTTGGCCAGCGCCTCGGCCAAAGCGGCGACATTGCCGGTGACCTTCTCCGGCTCGGTGGCATAGGCGGCGGACAGGGCGCGCAGCACGTCGGGGAAGCCGGGCCGGCCCCAGCGGCTGGCCGGCGGGAAATAGGTGCCGCCCCAGAACGGCGCGCCATCGGGCGTCAGGAACATGGTCAGCGGCCAGCCGCCCTGCTGGCCCAGCAGCGCCAGCGCCGACTGGTAGATGGTGTCGACATCCGGCCGCTCCTCGCGGTCGACCTTGATCGACACGAACAGCTCGTTCATCAGGCCGGCGATGGCGGGGTCCTCGAAGCTCTCATGCGCCATCACGTGGCACCAGTGGCAGGCGGCATAGCCGACCGACAGCAGCACCGGCTTGTTCTCGGCCCGGGCGCGGGCGAAGGCCTCCGGCCCCCAGGGCTGCCAGTCCACCGGGTTGTCGGCGTGCTGCAGCAGGTAGGGGCTGGTTTCCTGGGCGAGGCGGTTCGGCATTCGCTGTGTTCCTGTGCTGTGACGACCCTTGCGGCCAATCACCGGCTTCGAGGCTATACTCTCGCGGATTGCTGACGCCGCCAACCCGACCTGGAGACATCGCATGCCCGGAGACATCGCATGAAGGTCACCGTCGATATCGACTGTACGCCGGAAGAGGCCCGCACGTTCCTCGGCCTGCCCGATGTCGCCCCGATGCAGCAGGCGCTGATGAAGGATTTGGAGACCCGGATGCGCGCCAACCTCGCGGCGATGGAGCCGGAGGCGCTGATGAAGACCTGGCTGCCGGCCAGCATGGAGGGCTTCGAAAACCTGCAGCGTGCTTTCTGGCAAGGCATGACCGGCGGCAAGGGCGGCAAGTCCTGAACGTGCGGGACACTCTTTCGCGCGGCCTCTCCCGCCCACACCGTCATTGCGAGGAGGCGAAGCCGACGAAGCAATCCATGGGTCAGTACGGGCGGCCCGATGGATTGCTTCGCTGCGCTCGCAATGACGGTGTGGGACGCGGGAGAGGCGATGCCATCGATGTTTCACGTGAAACACCGACCGCGGGCACGGCCACCCCATGAGTACCCGCGACACCATCTTCGCCCCTGCCACGCCGGCGGGGCGTGGCGGCGTGGCGGTGCTGCGCCTTTCCGGCCTGGCCGCAGGACAGGCGCTGGAGATCCTGATGCGCCGCCCCCTGCCCGCCCCGCGGCTGGCGACCCTCGCCGAGCTGCGCGACCCCATCGACGGCACGCCGCTCGATCGCGGCCTGGTGCTGTGGTTCCCCGGCCCGGCCAGCTACACCGGCGAGGA
>NZ_JBYRFX010000185.1:0-4243 GCF_057815775.1 Inquilinus sp. | reverse complement strand
TCGGCGATGGCGCGCAGCTCCTTGGCGCTGGTGACGCCGCCCCACATCCGCGGCACCACGGAATAGGTGCCGTCCTTCTGGATGTTGGCGTGGGCGCGTTCGTTGATGAAGCGCGACTGCTGGTCGTCGTGGTATTCGCCCGGCCAGGCGCAGATCAGGTAGTAGTTCAGTGCCGGCCGGCATCTGGCGCAGCCATTCGGGGTGCGCCAGCCCAGCTCCTGCATGACAGCCGGGATCGACCGCAGGTCGCGCGCCAGGATCAGCCGCCGCACCTCGCCATGGCCGTAATCGGTGCAGCTGCAGACTGGCTTGACCGCCGGGCCGCCGGCATAGGCATCGCCCAGCGTGGCGGCCAGCAGGGTCTCGACCAGCCCGGTGCAGGAGCCGCAGGAGGACGAGGCCTTGGTGTGGGCCCGCACCTCGTCCAGGCTCGCCAAGCCCTTGGTGGCGATGGCCGCGACGATGGTGCCCTTGCAGACGCCGTTGCAGCCGCAGATCTCCGCCTCCGGCGGCAGGGCGGCAACGGCCTGCTTAGGGTCCGGCGCCGCACCCCCGGCGGCCAGCGCCCGGCCGAAGATCAGCCCGTCGCGCATCGCGGCGATGTCCTGGCCCTCGCGCAGCAGCTGGAAGAACCAGGCGCCGTCAGCGGTGTCGCCATACAGCACGGCGCCGGCGATGCGGTCGTCCTTCAGCACCAAGCGCTTGTAGACGCCGCGGGCGGCATCGCGGAACACGATGTCCTCGCAGCCCTCGCCGCCCTGGAAGTTGCCGGCCGAGAACACGTCGATGCCGGTGACCTTGAGCTTGGTCGAGGTGACGGAGCCGCGATATTCGCTCTCCGCCGTGCCGGCCAGCTGGTCGGCGCAGATCCGGGCCATCTCGTACAGCGGCGCCACCAGCCCGTAGGTGCGGCCCTGATGCTGCACGCATTCGCCGACCGCCAGGATGCAGGGGTCGGAGGTGGTCATCCGGTCGTCGACCACCACGCCGCGTTCGACCGCCAGTCCGGCCGCGCGGGCCAGCGCCGTCGCTGGGCGGATGCCGACCGCCATCACCACTAGGTCGGCCGGGATCAACCACCCGTCCTTCAGCCGCACCGCCTCGACCTTGCCGTCGCCCTCGATCGCGGCGGTGTCGGCCTCGGTCAGCACGGTCAGGCCGCGCTGCTCCAGCTCGCGCCGCAGCAGCCAGGCGGCGGCGGGGTCCAGCTGCCGCTCCATCAGCACCGGCATCAGGTGCAGGACGGTGACGTCCATGCCGTTGGCGCGCAGGCCGTTCGCGGCCTCCAGCCCCAGCAGGCCGCCGCCGACCACCACGGCGCGGCTGCGGCCTTCGCGCGCCGCCGCCAGCATCGCCTCGACATCGGCGATATCGCGGAAGGTGACGACGCCGGGCAGGTCGTGCCCCGGCACCGGGATCACGATCGGGTCGGACCCGGTGGCCAGCAGCAGCCGGTCGTAGCGGCACCGGCTGCCGTCGGCGCCCACCACCTCGCGCGCCTCGCGGTCGATCGCCGTGACCCGCACCCCGGCGCGCAGGTCGATGCCGTTGGCGTCGTACCAGGCGCGGTCGTTGATGACGATCTCGTCGAACCGCTTCTCGCCGGCCAGCACCGGCGACAGCATGATGCGGTTGTAGTTCACCTGCGGCTCTGCGCCGAACACGGTGACGGCGTAGCGGTCGGGGGCACGGGCCAGCAGCTCCTCCACCGCCCGCATCCCGGCCATGCCGTTGCCGATCACGACCAAGCGTTCTTGCGGCCCCCAGCTTCCTTCGGGCATCGGATGTCTCCTGCTCAGGCGGCGGCGGTGGTGAAGCGCTGGCGCTCATAGAGGAAGCGCAGCACCTGGACCCGGCTGGCGGCATAGGCCGGGTCGTCGGCCAGGGCCAGGCGGCGGCGCGGCCGGTCCAGCGGGATGTCCAGCACCTCACCGATGGTGGCGGCCGGGCCGTTGGTCATCATCACGATGCGGTCGGACAGCAGCACCGCCTCGTCCACATCATGGGTGATCATCAGCACGGTGTTGCAGAGCGTGGCGTGGATCTCCATCACCGAATCCTGCAGATGGGCCCGGGTCAGGGCGTCCAGCGCGCCGAAGGGTTCGTCCATCAGCAGCAGCTTCGGCTGCATCGCCAGCGCCCGGGCGATGCCGACGCGCTGCTTCATGCCGCCGGAGATCTCGCCCGGCCGCTTGTCCTTGGCGTGAGCCATGTGGACCAGCGCCAGATTGTGCATCACCCAGTCGTGCCGCTCGGCCGCGTTCTTGCGGCGCCCGAACACCTTGTCGACCGCGATCCGGACATTGCCGTAGACGGTCAGCCAGGGCAGCAGCGAGTGGTTCTGGAACACGATGGCGCGGTCCGGGCCGGGGCTGTCGACCACGGCGCCATCCAGCAGCACCTCGCCGGTGGTGGAGCGCACCAGGCCGCCGACGATGTTCAGCAGGGTGGACTTGCCGCAGCCGGAATGGCCGATGATCGAGACGAACTCGCCCTTGGCCACGGTCAGCTGCACATTGGTCAACACCTCGCTGACCGCGCTGCCGCGGATGAAGCGCATGCCGACCTGTTCGATCGAGAGATAGGCGTCCATCGGATCCCCCTCAGGCTGCAGTGCCGCGGGCGATCAGCGCGCCGGCGAAGCCGATGAGGCGGTCGAGCAGGAAACCGACCAGCCCGACATAGACCAGCGCCACGATGATGTCGCTGATGCGCGAGCTGTTCCACGCGTCCCAGATGAAGAAGCCGATGCCGACACCGCCGATCAGCATCTCGGCCGCGATGATCGCCAGCCAGGACAGGCCGATGCCGATCCGCAGGCCGGTGAAGATGTAGGGCACGGCGGCGGGCAGGGTGATCTTGAGGAACACCTCCCACCACGACAGGCGCAGCACCGCCGCGACGTTGCGGTAATCCTGCGGGATGTTGCGCACGCCGACCGCGGTGTTGATCACGATCGGCCAGATCGAGGTGATGAAGATCACGAAGATCGCGGACGGCTCGGCCCGCTGGAACCCGGCCAGCGAGATCGGCAGCCAGGCCAGCGGCGGGATGGTGCGCAGCACCTGGAAGATCGGGTCCAGGCCGCGCATCGCCCAGATGCTCTGGCCGATCAGCACGCCGATCGCCACGCCGGCCACCGCGGCCAGGCTGAAGCCGATCGCCACCCGCTGCAGGCTGGTGGCGATCTGCCAGAAGGCGCCCTTGTCGACCCCGCCATTGTCGTAGAACGGGTCGATGATGAAGTCCCAAGTGTCGTCCAGCACCTTCAGCGGCGACGGCAGGCTGGAGGTCGGGCTGGAACACAGCAGCTGCCAGGCCAGCAGCAGCACGGCCAGCACGATCAGCGGCGGGATCACCCGCACGGCGACCTCGCCGGCGATGCGCACCAGCCGGGGGGCCAAGGGCGGCCGGGCCACCGGCATGGCCAGGATCTGCCCGCCGGTCAGGGACCTGCGGGCGGCGGGGGCGTCGGTCACGGCCCCGGTGGTCTGGGTCGCCGTCTGGGAAGCCGTCTGGGGCATGGGGTGGCTCGGCTCCGGCTGTGTGTCGGGCGTGGCGTTCAGGCGATGGCCTTGATGGCGAGGCTGGCGAGATAGGTGTCCGGGGCGTCGGGGTCGAAGACCTTGCCGTCGAAGAAGGTCTCCTTGCCGCGCGACGGGCTGGCCGGGATTTCCGCGGCCGGCACGCCGATCGCCTGGGCGGCCTGGCGCCACAGATCCTCGCGGTTGACCTTGGCGATCAGCGCCTTCAGGTCGGTGTCGGGCGCGACAAAGCCCCAGCGCTTGTCCTCGGTCAGGAACCACAGCTCGTGGCTCTGGTAGGGGTAGGAGGCGAAGTCCCGCCAGTACTTCATCAGCAGCGGGCTGTTCTCGACCTTGCGGCCGTCGCCATAGTCGATGGTGCCGAGCGACCGCGGCAGGATGTCGGCCGGCGGCACGTTGAACCACGCCCGGCGGCCGATGATCTGGGCCATCTCCGCCTTGTTTTCCGGCTTGTCGGCCCAGCGCTGGGCCTCCAGCACCGCCTGCAGCAGGGCGGCCGCCGCCTTCGGGTTGGCGTCGATCCAGTCGGCCCGCAGCACCAGGCTCTTCTCCGGATGGTCTTTCCAGATCTCGCCGGTGGTGCAGGCGGAATAGCCGATGCCCTGGTGCACCAGCTGGTCGCCCCAGGGTTCGCCGACGCAGAAGGCCTGCATGTTGCCGACCTTCATGTTGGCGACCATCTGCGGCGGCGGCACCAC
>NZ_JBYRFX010000184.1:0-18316 GCF_057815775.1 Inquilinus sp. | reverse complement strand
GCAGCGGGCGATGACACCGGCCAGGATGGCGCGCGGGTCGAACCAGAGGGGCGCGCCGGTGCCGGCCTCGGCCATGGCGCACAGGATCTGGGCAGTCGGGCGCCCCGCCCAGGGTACCGGGACCAGGCTGCCGGGCACCGGCATCGCCGTGCCGTCCGGGTCGCCATCGGCGGCGCCGAGCCCTTCCGCACCGTGGCCCAGGCCGCGGCAATCGAGGATCGGCGCGCAGGCCGAGAACTGCACCCCGCGCCGTGCCAGGCCGTGGAGGTGGGAGACCGGCAGGCGCTTGCCCAGCGCGTTGCCGTTGACGTCGACGATGAAGGCGTCGACCTCCTCGATCTCCGGATACGTCTTCAGGAAATGGTCGACCTCGCCGGTGAGGTCCGTGTCGATCAGCTGTCCGTCATGCATGGCGCCCCCAACGCGCGGATCAGGGAAACGCCCTGGCCCCGCATCCGCGCTGCTCTCGGGGCCGCCGGCGGGATGGCCGCGGGGCAGAGGGCCCCCGGCTGCCCGGTCCCGGGGGCGTCACCACGCACGCTATGCGAAAATCCGAACGGATTGGAGTCAGGAAAGATCAGAGCGCGGCCAGCCTTTCCCTCAGGCGACCCGTGGCAAAATCCAGGAACACCCGCATCTTCGAGGCAAGCGCGCCACGCCCGGCGTGAATCAGGTGAACCGGAAGCGGCGCGACCTCGAAGCCGGCCAGGATGATCTGCAGCGAACCGTCGCGCAGGGCGTCGGCGCATTGATAGTGGAGCACCCGGGTCACGCCGATGCCCTGGGCCGCGGCCCAGACAGCGGCCTCGGCCGCGGACACCGAGAGACGCGGCCGGATCGGGATGTCGATGCTCCGCTTCGCGTCCTCCAGCCGGAACGGCCAGGTCGAGGCGGGTGAGAGGAAGTCGAAATTGACGCTCGGCAGCGTGGCCAGATCCTCGGGCATCTTGGGCGTGCCGTGCCCAGCGATGAGTTTCGGACTGGCGCAGACCACCGTCCGCATCGAGCCGATGCGCGTGGCCACCATGCGGCTGTCGGGCAGCGAGCCGATCCGCGCGGCCATATCGACATGATCGTCGAGCAGGTGAAGGTTCCGGTCCGACAGCACCAGCCGGATGTTGATTTCGGGATAGGCGACCAGGAAATCGGAGACGACGGGGAGGATGTGCAGGCGGCCGAACAGGACCGGGGCCGTCAGCACCAGCTCGCCACGGGGCGCATGGAATTCGCCGGTGGCGATTCGCTCGGTCTCGTCGATCTCCTCGAGAATGCGCCTGGCTGAAGCCACATAGACAGCCCCTGCATCGGTCAGCGCCACCTTCCGGGTCGTCCGGACCAGAAGCCGGGTCCCGAGATGAGCCTCGAGGTCGTTCACCTTCCGGCTGACCGTCGCCAGCGGCACGCCCAATGCCCGGCTGGCGGCGGAGAAGCTTCCCGTCTCCACCACCCGCAGCAGGATCGCCATGGCTTCAAGCCGATCCATGATTATCCCATATGGTGAGAACTCAATTCCCAAAATTAACGAATTATCCCCAATATTGGAACGTCCTATTTCCTTGTCTGGACGAACCGCTTCCTGGTTCCGACATGCGAAGGAAAACCCGATGTCCCGCCTTGCCGTTCCTGGCCGCGACGACGTTCCCGAGGCCTCGAAGCCGATCCTTGATGCCGTGCACAAGCAGCTCGGTGTCGTCCCGAACCTGTTCCGCCTGATCGCCGGCAGCCCGCCCGTGCTGCAGGGCTGCAGGGCTTCACCGCCAACAGCGGCGCGCTGGCAAAGACGCTGGATGTGAAGACACGTGAGCGGATCGCGCTGGCCGTCGCGCAAGTAAACGGTTGTGACTATTGCCTGTCGGCGCACAGCTATCTCGCCCTGAACCTGGCGAAGATCAGCCCCGAGGAAATCGCCCTCAATCGCAAGGGTGAATCCGGCGACGCGAAGGCCGACGCCGCCGTGCGCTTTGCGGCCAAGGTGGTGCGCGAGCGTGGGCATGTCGCAACCGCCGATATCAAGGCGGTCCGCGACGCCGGCTTCGACGACAGCCAGATCGTGGAGATCATCGCCGTCACCGCCGAGAACATCTTCACCAACCTGCTCAACGAGGTCGCGGAGACCGAGATCGATTTCCCGGTCGTCCGGGCCGCCGACGCCGCCTGACGCAGCGAGGGGCTGGTGGTAGCCTCCGGCATGCTCGCCAGCCCGCGCCGGCTTCTGCAAGAAGGAGCCTGATCATGTCCTATGGATTTCTCGATGTCGCCGTGACCCCTAGCGTCCGTGCCGCGCAGGCGGCGATGGGCGCTGACGGGATGTGGCAGGACTTCAAGGGCCATCGCGAATTCGACAAATTCACGCCGAACGAAGTCGCATTCATCGGCCTGCGCGACAGCTTCTACATGGCGACCGTCTCGGAGACGGGCTGGCCTTATGTCCAGCACCGCGGCGGTGCACCGGGCTTCCTGAAGGTCGTGGATGAAAAGACGCTGGCCTTTGCCGATTATCGCGGCAATCGCCAGTACATCAGCGTCGGCAACCTCGCTGCCGACGATCGTGCCGCGTTGATCCTGATGGACTATGCCAGGCAGGCTCGCCTCAAGATCTACGTGCGGATCGAGGCCGTGCCGCTCGACGCCAATCCGGACCTCGCCGCACGCGTCGCCATGCCGGGCTACAAGGCCAAGCCCGAACGCATCCTGGTGCTGCACCTCGTGGCATTCGACTGGAACTGCCCGCAGCACATCACCCCCCGGTTTACCGAGGTGGAAATTGCCATGGCCGTGCAGCCGCTGCGCGATCGGCTGAGCGCGCTCGAGGCGGAGAACGCCGAGTTGCGGGCAAAGCTCGTTGCCAAGGAAGCGTGACTCGGCCCCGTCACCAGCAGACGAAGCCGCCATCCACGATCAGGTCAACGCCGGTGCAGAAGGACGACGCCGCGCTGGCCAGGAACACCGCCGGGCCGACCAGTTCGTCCACCGTCGCCATCCGGCCCATCGGCGTGTCGCGTTCGAAGATCCTGCGCTGCTCGGCCACCTCGGGCCGCAGGTTCATCGGCGTCAGGGTGTAGCCGGGGCTGATGGCGTTGACCCGCAGGCCGCGGTTGCTCCACTCCATCGCCAGGCTCTTGGTCAGGTGGATCACCCCGGCCTTCGACGTGTTGTAATGCGCCTGCAGCAGTCCGCGGTTGACGATCGAGCCCGACATCGAGGCGATATTGATGATCGAGCCGCGCTTGCGCGGCAGCATCGCCTGCGCCTCGGCCTGGGCCGAGAAGAAGACCCCAGTCAGATTGACGTCCAGCATGCGCTGCCACTGCGCTTCCGCCATCTCCTCCGCCGCCGTGGCGTTGGCGATGCCGGCGCAGTTGACCGCGACCTCCAGCGGCCCGAGCTGGGCCTCGGCCGCGCCGACCGCGGCGGACAGGTCGGCGGCCTTGGTCACGTCACCGGTCAGCGGCAGCGCGCGGCGGCCCAGCGCCCGGATCCGGCCGGCGGTGTCGGCCAGGCCGGCTTCCGCCGCCGCCAGGTCGAACAGGGCGACGTCGGCGCCAGCCTCGGCCAGGCCGATGGCGATACGCTGGCCGATGCCGCTGCCGGCGCCGGTGACGAAGGCGGTCTGGTCATCGAGCCGGAAGATCTGCACGGTCGGACGTCCCTCTTGGTTCAGCGAGTTGCGAGTTCCATCACGGCGACACGGCTGGCCTGGTCGCGGTCGAGGATGCCCTGGTTGCAGCCGCGGGCCAGCACCATGACCCGGTGCGACAGGCCCAGCACCTCGTCGAGGTCGGAGCTGACCACGACCACCGCCATGCCGGAGGCGGCAAGGCCGGCGATGACGTCGTAGATCGCGGCCCGGGCGCCGACATCGATGCCGCGGGTCGGTTCGTCCAGGATGAACACCTTGGGGTCGCGCGCGATCCATTTCGCGATCACGACCTTCTGCTGGTTGCCGCCGGACAGGTTGCCGGCGCGCTGCCCAGGGGCGCCCTTCACCCCCATCCGCGCGATCAGCCCGGCGGCGAAGCCACGCACCCGGGCGGGGCTGATCCAGCCACTTGGAGCGATGCGGTCGAAATTGGCATAGGCGATGTTGTCGGCAATGGAATGGTCCAACACCACGCCCTGCAGCTTGCGGTCTTCCGGCACCAGCATCACCCCGGCGCGGATCGCATCCGCCGGGCCGTGCAGCGCCACCGGCTTGCCATCCACCGTCACCCGGCCTGCGGTGATCGGGTCGGCGCCGACGACGCCGCGCACCAGCTCGGTCCGCCCGGCGCCGACGATGCCGGCGATGCCGAAGATCTCGCCCGCCCGCACGGTGAAGCTGATGTCGCGACAGGCACCGTCGGCCGCGGCGAGGCCGTCGACCTGCAGCCGCACCGCGTCGCCCGGCACCGTCACCGCTGGGAACATCCGGTCGACGCTGCGGCCGACCATCTGTTCGACCAGGGTCTTGACCGGCACCTGGGCCGTGTCGTGCGTGGCGACCAGCCGCCCGTCGCGCAGCACCGCGATGCGGTCGGCGATGCGGGCGATCTCGTCCAGCCGGTGGCTGATATAGACGAAGGAGACGCCGTCGCGGCGCAGCCGGTCGATCTGCTGGAACAGCCGCTCCGTCTCCTCCCCGCCCAAAGCGGCGGTCGGTTCGTCCAGGATCAGCAGGCGGGAGTTCAGGGTCAGCGCCTTGGCGATCTCGACCTGCTGTTGCGCCGCCACCCGCAGCCTGCGCACCGGCGTGGTCGGCGCGATATCGAGGCCCAGCCGGCGCAGCTGTTCGCCGGCGCGGCGGTTCATCTCCGCCCGGTCGATCCGGCCGCCGCCGGTCGGCAGCCGGCCGACGAACACGTTCTCGGCGATCGTCAGATCCGGCAGCAGCTTCATTTCCTGATGGATCAGGCCGATGCCGGAAGCGATCGCATCCCCCGGCGCCGCCGGGGCATAGGGCCGGCCCTGCCAGGTCATCGTCCCGGCGCTGGGCGGCACCAGGCCGGAGATGATCGAGGACAGGGTCGACTTGCCGGCGCCGTTCTCGCCCAGCAGGGCCAGCACCTCGCCCGGACGGATGTCGAGGTCGACCCCGTCCAGCACGGTGATGCCGCCATAGGCCTTGCCGATGCCGCGGATGGAGAGCCCTTCCGGGCCCTCCGCCGCGGCGGCGCGAACGGTCGCCGGTGCGGCCATTACGGGTGCTTCTCGATGAAGCCGGCGACGTTGTCCTTGGTCGTCAGCGTCGCCGCCTGCAGCTGTTCGGCCGGAACCTTCTTGCCGTCGGCGAGGTCGAGCGCCGATTGCAGCGCCAGCCGGCCCATCTGCTGGGTGGTCTGGGTCATGGTCGCGTCCAGCGTGCCGCCCTGCACCGCCTTCAGCCCGGCGACATCGCCGTCGAAGCCGAAGATCCAGGTCTTGTGGTCGAGATTGGCGACCTTGACCGCCTGGGCGGCGCCCAGCGCCAGGGCGTCGGCCCGGCCAAAGAACACCGTGATGCTGGGGTCGCGCTGCAGCATGTCCTGGGCGATGTTGAAGCCTTCATCTTGCATCCAGGCGGTGCTGGCCTGCTTGGCGCTGACCGTCAGGCCCGGGCATTTCGCCAGCGCCTCGGTGAAGCCCTTGTCGCGGTCCTGCTCCGGCGTCGTGCCGATCTGGCCCTGGATGACGGCGACATTGCCCTTGCCGCCGGTGACCTTGCAGACATAGTCGCCCAGGGTGCGGGCGGCCGCGACGCTGTCGGTGGCGATGAAGGTGTCGCCCGGCGCATCGGCCGGGTTGCGGTCAACGGCGACGACCGGGATGCCGGCCGCCTTGGCGGTCTTGACCGGGACGCTGGCGGCGGTTGCACCGGCCGGGATGTAGATCAGCGCGTCGATCTGCTGGGTGATCAGATCCTGGATCTGGCTGACCTGGGTGGCGGAATCGCCCTTGGCGTCGACGGTGACGACCTTGATCCCCTGTTCCTTGGCCGCGGCCTCGACCGACTGCTTGATCTGGTTGAAGAAATCGGCCTGCAGGTTGGCGACGGCCAGGCCGATCACCTTGTCCTTGGCCCAGGCGGGGGAGCCGAGTGCGGTGCCGGCCAGTAGCGCCAGCGCGGCAACGACGATACGGGTCTTCATGGGTGGATCCTCTCCTGTTGCGACGGTCTTGCCGTCTTTGTGTCCTGGGTCAGCGGTTGTTGCGCCGGCCGAGGGTGTCGAAGGTGACGGCGGCGGCGATCACCAGCCCGATCACCACCTGCTGCACGAAGGGCGAGACGCCGAGCAGGTTCAGCCCGTTGCGCAGCACGCCGATGATCAGGACGCCGACCACGGTGCCGCCGATGCTGCCGACGCCGCCGGACAGGCTGGCGCCGCCGATCACGACCGCGGCGATGGTGTCGAGTTCGTAGCCCAGCCCGGCGCTGGGCTGGGAGGAGTCGAGCCGCGCCGCCAGCGCCATGCCGGCCACGCCGGCCAGCGCCCCGGCCGCGGCGTAGACCGCGATCGTCACCTTGCGGACCTGGATGCCGGCCAACCGTGCCACTTCGCGGCTGCCGCCGATGGCGTAGAGGTTGCGGCCGCCCGGCCGGAAGGTCAGGTACAGCCAGCTGATGACAATCAGCACGACGAACAGGCCGACGGTCGCGGACAGGAAGCCGAAATTGCGGGTGATGGCGAGCGAGGTGAACCAGTCGGGATAGCCGACGATCTGGGTGCCGTCGGTCAGGATGTTGGCCAGGCCGCGCGCCACCGACATCATGGTCAGGGTGGCGATGAAGGCGGGCAGCCGCGCCAGGGTGATGAGCAGGCCGGAGGCCAGGCCGCACACCGCGCCGGCGCCGACGCCGAGCAGGATGGCCAGGGCCATCGGCAGCTCCATGTCGCGCGCCAGCCAGCCCATCACCATCATCGACAGCGCCAGCACCGATCCGACCGACAGGTCGATGCCGCCGATCACGATCACCGCCGTCATGCCGATGGCGAGGATGCCGAGCACGGTGATCTGGTCGAGCACGTTGAGCGCGTTGCGCACCGACAGGAAATGGTCCGAGGTGAAGGAGAAGATCACGCACAGCAGGACCAGGCCGATCAGCGGGCCCTGGGCGCCGCTGGTCAGGCTGAGCCGCGGCAGGAAGGTCCTGTGGGCCGGTCGGTCGATGCGCGCTTCCATTCCCAGTCTTTCCTTTGGTGTCACGAGGCGACGCGGTTTCACCGCTCCGCCGTCTCCGGCGGTGTGGCGCCAGACGCGCGCCGCACCGCCTGCCGCCAGCCGTTCCGGGCCTCTCGCCGCCGGTCGGCCGCCATCGTGGGGGCGAAGCCGTCCTGCACCCGTGGCAGTGCCTTCAGATCGTCCCAGGACCACAGCCCGGCCCCGAGCCCGGCGAGATGCGCCGCCCCCAGCGCCGACAATTCGGCGGTGTCCGACCGCAGCACCTCGCAGCCGGCCAGGTCGGCCAGCAGCTGCATCAGCACCGAGTTGCGGGTCGGGCCGCCATCGACATGCAGGGCGTGGACCCGGCCGACGCTGCGGTCGATCGCCTCGACCACATCGGCGATCTGGTGCGGGATCGATTCCAGCGCCGCCCGCGCCACCGCGGCCCGGCCGGTGCCGAGACTGAAGCCAGCCAAGAGGCCGACGGCGTTCACATCCCACCATGGCGCGCCGAGACCGTTGAAGCCCGGCACCAGGAACACGCCGTCGCTGGAGGCATTCGCCGCCAAATCGGCAAGGTGCTGGGTCGACAGTCCCAGCAGGTCCGCCACCCAGCGCAGGGTCGACCCGGCGGCGCGGATATTGCCCTCGGCCGCCAGGGCCGGGCCGTCGACCGACCAGGCGATGGTCAGGCACAGGCCGGGATCGAGCGCGTCGGCATTGTCAACCAGCCCCATGACCGAGGAGCCGGTGCCGGTCGTCGCCTTGATCCGGCCGGGCACGAAGGCGCCATGGGCGAACAGCGCGGCATGGGAATCGCCGAGCACTGCCGTGACCGGCACGCCGTCCGGCAGCGGGCCGAGGCCGCGCACCGCTGGGAACGGCCCGGTCGAGGACACCACGCGGGGCAGCGCCGCTTCCGGTACGCCGAACAGGGCGAGCAGATCGGGGTCCCAGGCGGCGCGGCGGACATCGAGCAATTGCGTCCGGGAGGCGTTGCCGGCCTCGGTCACCGCGTCGCCGCCGAAGCGGCTGAGCAGCCAGGCATCGATGGTGCCGAGGCAGATCTCGCCGGCCTTGGCCCTGACCCGGTCGGGGTCGAGCGTGTCGAGCAGCCACTTGGCCTTGGCCGCGGAGAACATCGGATCGAGCGGCAGGCCGCTGCGCTGGCGCACCAGCCGCTCCGTCTCGGGCGTCCGCAGCGCCTCGCACACCGGGCTAGTGCGCTGGTCCTGCCAGCTGATCAGCGGCGACAGGGCCTCGCCGGTCCGGCGGTCCCACATCAGGAGGGATTCGCGCTGGGTGCTGAAGCCGACCGCCGCGACCCGGTGCGCGTCCTGGCCGTCGAGACACGCGGCCACGGCGACCCGCACGCTGTCCCAGATCGCCGCCGGGTCCTGTTCGACCCAGCCCGGCCGCGGATGGCTTTCGCCCAGCGGCGCCATGCCCCGCGCCACCACCGCCCCCGCGGCATCGACCAGCAGCGCCTTGGTGGAGCTGGTGCCCTGGTCGATGGCGAGGATGAGCGGTGCCGGCATGGTCAGCCCACCAGCTGGCGCGCGGCGGCGGCGATGCCCTGCGCGTTCAATCCGAAATGGTCGAGCAGGAAGGCGGCATCGCCGGTCGGGGCGAAGCCGGTGACCCCGAGGATGCGCATCGGCACCGGATGGGCCTGCGACACCACCTCGGCCACCGCGCCACCGAGGCCGCCCTGCACCACCGCCTCCTCAACCGTCACGATCCGCCCGGTCTCGGCCGCGGCGCGGACCAGCGGCGCGGGGTCGAGCGGCTTGATGGTGGCGACGTTGAGCACGCGGGCCTCGATCCCCTCCCCCGCCAGCAGAACCGCCGCTTCGAGGGCACGCGACACCATGGTGCCGGTGGCGACCAGGGTAACGTCCGTCCCGGCCCGCAGTTCCTGGGTCGCGCCGCCGTCGAAATCGGTCCCCGCCGGAGTCACCTCCGGCACCGGGAAGCGGCCGACGCGCAGGAACACCGGCCGGCCGGCACCGGCAGCCCAGCGCACCGCGTCCCGCGTCTGGGTCGGGTCGGCCGGCACCATCACGGTGAGGTCGGAGATCGCGCGGGTCCAGGCGAGATCCTCGATCGAATGATGGGTCGGCCCCAGCTCGCCATAGGCCATGCCCGGGCTCATGCCGCACAGCACCACATGGTAGAAATTATACGCGGCATCGGCCTTGATCTGCTCCAGCGCCCGGCCGGTCAGGAATGGCGAGGCGGCGCAGACGAAGGGGATGAACCCGCCATTGGCCAGGCCGGCAGCGACCCCGACCATGGTCTGTTCGGCGATGCCGACATTGACCAGCCGGTCGGGGAATTCGGCGGCGAAGGCGATCAGGTTGCTGGAGCCGACGGAGTCGTTGCACACCACGACGATGCGCGGGTCGGTGCGGGCCAGGTCGATCAGCGTCTCGGCAAAGGCCTTGCGGCAATCGAAGGTGCCAGCCTGGGCGACTTTATCGGCGCTCATCGAGCCAGCTCCGCCAGGGCCAGTTCTGCCAAGGCTTGGTCCACCTGCGCCGGCGTCGGCACCTTGTGGTGCCACTCCACCCGATCCTCCATGAAGGACACGCCCTTCCCCTTGATGGTGCGCGCGATCACGCAGCGCGGCTTGCCCGCAGGCGCGGCGGTGAAGGCGGCCCACAGGGCGGCATGGTCGTGGCCGTCCAGCTCGACCACGTCCCAGCCGAAGGCGCGCCACTTGTCGGCCAGCGGCTCCAGCTGGTTGGTGTCCTCGGTGCGGGCGCCCTGCTGCAGCCGGTTGCGGTCGACGATGGCGGTCAGGTTGTCCAGCCTGCGGTGGCCGGCGGACATCGCCGCCTCCCAGTTGCTGCCCTCCTGCAGCTCGCCGTCGCCGAGCACGACGAAGGTGCGCCACGACGTCTTCGCCAGCTTCGCCGCGACGGCGCAGCCGACGCCGATCGGCAGGCCGTGACCGAGCGGGCCGGTGTTGGCCTCGACCCCCGGCACCTTGCGCCGGTTGGGATGGCCGTTCAGCACCGACAGCGGTGCCATGAAGCTGTCCAGCAGATCGGTCGGGATGAAGCCGCGCAGCGCCAACGCGCTGTACAGCGCCGCGGCGCAATGGCCCTTGCTGAGGATGAAGCGGTCGCGGTCGGCCCAGGCCGGTTTGGCCGGGTCGAGGTCGAGCACGCCGAAGAACAGGGTGGCCATGATGTCGCTGACCGACAGGTCGCCGCCGACATGCCCCAGTCCGGCCCGCCCGATGGTGCGGAGCACGGAGCGGCGGATGGCGGTCGCGGCCGCGGCCAGCAGGCTTGCCCGCTCGGCCCCATCCGCCGCGGCGATGCGCGCCGGGGACAGGCCCTCAGGGGCGGATGTCATCTGCACGTCGGACACTCATCCTCCGAACTGAATATTTATTCACTACAAGATTTAAATTCATGCTAATGACAGACAATTGGCGCGTCAAGCCGATTGCGCCGGTGTGGCGTTTCGCGGCTCGTCATCAAAAATATGTAGGATGGCTTTGGGATTTTCTTCTTCAGGCTTGCAGGCTTCCCTTGACCCGTTGGCGGCCTTATCTGAATATCAAAACTTCGTTGCATAAAATTGCAACCCGCCGACCCGGCAGCCATCGCACCGAGCCCGCCATCGCATGACCCGCATCAACGAGCTTCGCCTGATCACCCGCGTGGCGCAGATGTATTACGTCGATGGGCTGAAGCAGTCCGACATCTCGCAGCGGCTGCACATCTCGCAGGCCACGATCTCGCGCCTGCTGAAGCGGGCGCAGGCCGAATCCATCGTCCGGATCACCATCAACGCGCCGCGCGGCACCTATGTCGAACTGGAGACGGGCTTGCGCGATCGCTTCGGCCTGACCGAAGCCATCGTCGCCGAATGCGGCGAGGACCGCGAGGAATCCATCCTGGCCGGCATCGGCGATGCCGCCGCGCATTTCCTGGAGACCACGCTGGACGATGGCGACGTCATCGGCATCTCGTCCTGGAGCGCCTCGCTGCTGCGCATGGTCGACGGCATCAACCCGCTGAAGCGCGTGGCGGCGGAACGGGTGGTGCAGATGCTGGGCGGCATGGGCAACCCCGCGGTGCAGGGCCACGCCACCCACCTGACCACCCGCCTGGCCCAGCTGACCGGGTCGCAGCCGCAGCTGCTGCCGGCCCCCGGCGTCGCCGGCTCAGCCTCGGCCAAGCGGGCGCTGGTGGCCGACCCCTATGTCCGCGCCACGATGGACCAGTGGCGGCGCATCACCCTGGCCCTGGTCGGCATCGGCGCGGTCGAGCCGTCGAAGATGCTCGCCAACAGCGGCAACGTCTTCACCGGCGAGGAGCTGGAGGCGGTGGTGGCGGCCGGCGGTGTCGGCGACATCTGCCTGCGCTTCTTCGGCGGCTACGGCGCCCCGGTCCGCACAGCGCTGGACGAGCGGGTGATCGCGATGACGCTGGACGAGATCGGCACCATCCCGCGCATCGTCGGCGTCGCCGGCGGCGCCCGCAAGGTCGCGGCGATCCGCGGCGCCCTGCTGGGCCGGCACATCAACATCCTGATCACCGACCGGTTCACGGCGGAAAAGCTGCTGGCCCAGTCCGACGGCGATTTCGCCCGCTGATCCATCCCCCCCACTGAGTCTTCATCGACACCAAGAGAGTACCGGGAGAGACCCCATGCCCCGCTTCACCGACAAGACCGTCGTCATCACCGGCGCCAGCCGCGGCATCGGCGCCGCCATCGCCCGCCGCTTCGCCGCGGAGGGCGCCGCCGTGCTGCTGGTGGCGAACGAACCCCTGGTGGCCGAGGTCGCGGCCCAGATCGAGGCCGCGGGCGGCCGGGCCGCGTCCTTCGTCGCCGACGTCACCGACAAGGCCCAAGTCGTCGCCCTGTATGACGAGGCGGAGCGGCGCTTCGGCTCGGTCGACATCTCGGTCCAGAATGCCGGTGTCATCACCATCGCCCGGATCGAGGACATGACCGAGGCGGAGTGGGACAAGGTGCTGGCGGTCAACACCAAGGGCGTCTTCCTGTGCTGCCAGGAGGCGATCGCCCGGATCCGCAAGCACGGCAAGGGCGGCCGGCTGATCAACACCGCATCGGGCCAGGCACGCCAGGGCTTCGTCTTCACGCCGCACTACGCCGCCTCGAAATTCGGCGTGGTCGGCGTGACCCAGAGCCTGGCCAAGGAAGTCGCGAAGGAAGGCATCACCGTCAACGCCTTCTGCCCCGGCATCATCGACACCGACATGTGGGCCTACAACGACGCCGCCTGGGGCAAGCTGCTGGGCGACTACAAGCCGGGCGAGCTGATGGCCGAATGGGTCCAGGGCATCCCGATGGGCCGCGCCGGTAGCGGCGAGGACGTGGCCGGGCTGGTCGCCTTCCTGGCCAGCGACGACGCCGCCTACATCACCGGCCAGACCATCAATGTCGATGGCGGCCTGATCATGTCCTGAGCCTGACGGCGGCGCCCTCAGGAGAGGAAGGCGCCGCCATTGATGTGCAGGGTCTGGCCGGTGACGTAGCGGGCGGACGGGCCGGCGAGATAGCGCACCAGGCCCGCCACCTCCTCCGGCGTGCCGCGGCGGCCCAGCAGCGTCGTCTTGTGGGCATGGTGCGCCGGTTCGCCGCCGCGCAGATGGTCGCGCTTCGTGCCGATCAGCCCGGGCACGACGCAGTTCACGGTGATGCCGTCCGGCCCCAGATCGTGCGCCAGCCCATGGGTGAAGCCGACGATGCCGGCCTTCGCCGTGGTGACGTGGACCCGGTTGGCCGAGCCGCTATGCGCCGACATGCCGCCGAGGGTGATGATGCTGGCGCTGTCCGACGCCTTCAGATGCGGCACCGCCGCCTGGGTCATCAGGAAGGCGCCGTCCAGGATCACCGCCAGCACTTCGCGCCAGTCGGCGAAGCTCATCGCCTCGAATGCCGTCTCGTGCCGCACGGCGGCGTTGCTGACCAGGATGTCGAGCCGGCCGAAAGCGGCGACCGCCGCCGCCACCGTCCCCGCCGCCTGCTCCGGCACCGTCACGTCGGCCAGGTGCATGCGGGCGCGGCCGCCCATGGCCTCGATCTCCCGCACCACGCCGGCGGCGAGGTCGGCGGAGCTTTTGGCGTGGACCAGCACCGCGGCGCCGGCCGCGGCGAGGTCGAGCGCGATGGCGCGGCCGATGTTGCGGGCGGCGCCGGTGACGATGGCGACGCGGCCTTCGAGCTCTCTGGTCATGGCGAAGTCCTCAAGGCGGCGGAATGCGGCATGGCGGTGCCGGCAGGGGTTTTCGCAGGGCGTTCGACGGGATCTTCCACCGGCCGGTCGGGCCGGACGAAGAAGGCGAGGACGATGCCGAGGCCGAGCAGCGCGATCGAGACCAGGAAGGGCGGCCGATAGCTGCCGGTGGCGTCGAGGATGGCGCCGAAGGCGATCGGCGAGACCAGGGCGGCGACGCCCGCCGCGGTGCTGACGAAGCCGCTGGCGATGCCGGCATAGGCCGGCGCGATGTCCAGCGGCACGGCCCAGATCGGCGCCTCGGTCATTTCCAGGAAGAACAGGCCGAGGGCGAGGCAGACGGCGATCAGCACCTGGCTGTGGATGAACAGCACGCCGCTGAGGCAGACCAGCGAGCAGGTGAAGCCCAGCAGCATGGTGTTGCGCCGGGCGCGGTTGACGTCGCCGGTGCGCTGGTAGATCCGGTCGGTGACCAGACCGCCGGCGGTGTCGCCGACCATGCCGGCAATGAAGATCAGGCTGGAGAGGCCGGCCGAATCCTTCAGGTCGAAGCCGTATTCACCGACGAAGAAGCTGGGCAGCCAGCTGAGATACAGCCACAGCGTCCAGGCGTGGCAGAAGAAGGCCAGCGTCACCGGCATCACCCGCGGGATCAGTTTGCCCCAGGGCACCACGGCACGGCTGCCGATCGCGCGGTCATGCACCGGCAGTTCCGCCAGCTCCGCCGCCGTGACGCCGCGATGCGCCTTCGGGTCGTCGCGGAAATAGCACCACCACGCCACCACCCAGGCAAAGCTGACGGCGCCGAGCGTGACGAAGGCGCCGCGCCAGCCGAACAGCGGGATCATCGCCACCACCACCGGCGGCGTCGCCGCGGCGGCGAAGCGGGCGGAGGTGTGGGTGAAGCCCTGGGCGAAGCCGCGCCGGGCCTTCGGCATCCAGCGGCCGATCGCGCCGGTGGCGGTCGGGATCGTCCCGGCCTCGCCGATGCCGACCAACAGGCGTGAGGCGATCAGCGTCCACAGCCCGGTGGCGAAGCCGGCCGCGACGGTGCCCGCAGCCCAGAACAGGCCGCTGATCGACAGCATGCGCCGGGCGCCGATGCGGTCGCCGAGATAGCCGGAGGCAATCTGGAACAGGGCGTAGCAATAGCCGAAAGCCCCGAGCGCCAGGCCCAGCTCGGTGTTGGTCAGGTGCAGCTCGCCCTTGATCAGCGGCGCTGCGATCGAGAGGTTCACGCGGTCGACATACATGATGAAGTACATCAGGCACAGCAGGATGAAGACCCTGCCGGTGGCGCCCTTGAACACGCGCAGTATCATGGTTGTCCTCCCTAAGGGACGACCGGCCGTTCTTGGTTTTGATCTTGGCCGGAGATGTATCGGCAACGCCGGGCCGCCCATGGGGGCGGCCCGGTCCGGAGGGGATCGCCTGACGGCGACCCCGGATCAGGCGACCTGTGCCATCCGGGCGATGTCGCCGGCATCGGCGGCGGCTTCGAGATCCCAGCAGGCGCGCAGCAGCGTCGCCGCCCCGGCCTCGCCCTGCACCGGCGCCACCAGGTCGGTGAATTTCGCCTCCAGGTCGCGGTCGGTCATCGGCCGGGCGACGCTGCCGATGGCGTGGTCGACGCGCTTCTGCAGCACGCGGCCATCCTTCAGCGTCACGGTGACCGCAACCGCGTCCGGCGGCATCGCCGGGTCGATCTCGGCCGTCACCCGGTCGCGTAGCGCCACCACATCGGCGTCGCGCACCTTTTCGTCGCTGTATTGCGGCTCACCCCCGCGGCCGTCGATGATCGCCACGGCGGCGGAGTGGTAGACACTGAACTTGCCGTCCAGCCCGGTCTTCGGCGTCTTCTTGCCGGTCAGCTCCAGCACCAGCGGATGTACCTTCAGGGCGACAGCGTCGATATCCGCAGCCACCAGGCCATGCTCGTTGCGCAGCTGGATGCAGCCGTCGATGGTGGGATGGATGACGATGCCGCAGGCGAAGGGCTTGTAGCTGTTCAGCAGGATCTCGTTGCGCACGCCCAGCCCGCCGGTGATCTCCTCGTAGTTCCGGTGGGTGCTGGTGACGTTGGCCCAGCCGCGCTTGGCCTCGATCCCCTGCTCCGAGCTGGTGTAGCCGCGCTGCGCCAGCAAGGCCGCGGTCAGGCCGTTCTGCGCGGCGCGGCCGGGATGAAAGCTCTTGGTCATGGTGCCGAACATCTCGCGCAGGCCGACCGGCTGGGTCGCGGCCAGGCCGAGGGCCCAGACCATCTGCTGTTCGTCCAGCCCCAGCAGCTTGCCGGCGGCCGCCGCGGCGCCGAACACGCCCGTCGTGCCGGTGATGTGCCAGCCGACATGATAGTGGTCGGGATAGACCGCGTTGCCGATGCGGCATTCGACATCCACGCCCAGGATCAGGGCGTGCAGGAAGTCGCGGCCGCTGACCGGCCGGTATTCCGCCAGCGCCAGGATCGCCGAGGCGACCGGGCCGGCCGGGTGGATCACGGTCTTCAGATGGGTGTCGTCGAAATCGAAGACATGCGAGCTGATGCCGTTGATCAGCGCCGCGTGCAGCACGTCCATCCGCTCGTTGCGGCCGAGGATGCCGGCCTGGGCCGGGCCGCTGAACGGGGCCAGCGCCTCGATCGCGATCGACACCGCCTCATGCCGGGCGGAGCCGACGGCGCAGCCGAGCCAGTTCAGGAAGGTGCGCAGGCCTTCATGCCGCACATCAGCCGGCAGATCCTCGTACCGAGCGGCAACGAGGTGACGGGCCAGCAGGCGCGTCACCTGCGGCGGCAGGTCGATCGCCGCGGCATCGGGCGAGTGGCCGTGATCGACGGCGGTGGCGGTGCTCATTGCGGGTCTCTTTCTCGGGTCTCTCTCGGGGACGTCCATGCGGACGAGATCCGTCCCTGAGATCGTTCTTGGGGATCGTTCCGTCGCGGCGATCTGAATTACATATTGTCGACAATGTTGCAATCTACAATTCCCTTTCCCAAATTCGAGGGGCTGGATTAAGGTGCCCGCCATGACCTCGCCCCTCGCCCATCCGCTGGAGCTGCTGCGCTCCCTCACCCTGTCCGGCCTGGTGCAGGACGAGATCCTGCGCCGCATCAAGGCCGGGGAGATCGCCGCCGGCGCGCGGCTGAACGAGCTGGAGCTGTCGCAGCATCTCGGGGTCAGCCGGGCCCCGGTGCGCGAGGCACTGCGCGCGCTGGGCGAGGCCGGGCTGGTGCGGCTGGAAAAGAACCGCGGCGTCTTCCTGCGCGAGCTGACGGAGCAGGAGGTGACGGAGCTTTACGAGGTCCGCGCCACGCTGGACGAGATGGCCGGCCGGCTGCTGGCCCCGATCATCGGCGAGGCGCAGATCCTGGAACTGAAGCAGCTGCTGGCAGTGCTGGAAAGCGCCTCGATCCGCGACGGTGTGAACGGCTATTTCCCGCTCAACATTTCCTTCCACGACCGGCTGGTCGAGATGACCGGCAACGCCACGCTGCTGGAGCTGTATCGCCAAGTGGTGAACCGCATGCACCTGGTGCGGCGCCAGAGCTTCGCCACCGCCGGCAGCAGCGCCGCCTCCCATGCCGAGCACCGCCAGATCCTGGAGGCGCTGCAGACCGGCGATGCGGAGGCAGCCGGGGCCGCCATGCGCGCCCATGTCGACGGCGGCTATGCCCGCAACATCATCGCCCGGCGGCACGATGCGGCCGACCCGGAGCATGACCCGCAGATCCTGCCCGGCCCGGCGCCACGGCGCCGCACCGATGCCGGAAGCACCGCCCGGAAGGGCCAGACACCCCGAAAGGGTTAGACATCATGAATTCCGGTTTGCCGCCGGCCGGACAGGCCGTCGCGGAGCAGCTGGGCGCCTGGATCGCCGGCCTCGACGTGCGCACGCTGTCGGACGAAGCGGTCGACACCGCCCGCCGCCTTTTGCTGGATGTCGCCGGGCTGTGCGTCGCCGGCCGCCGCGAGGACTACATCGCCGCGATCCTGCACGCCGCCGACGGCACCGGCCGCTGCACTGCACTGGGCCACGGCCAGACGCTGACGGCCTATGATGCCGCGCTGGTCAACGGCACCGCCGCCCATGGCGAGGATTACGACGACACCTTCGAAGGCGGCCCGGTGCATTCCGGCGCGGTGATCGTGCCGGCGGTGCTGGCCGCCTGCGAGCGCGAGGGCCTCGGCGGCGACGCGCTGCTGAAGGGTATCGTCGCGGGGTCGGAACTGATGTGCCGGCTGGCGCTGGTGGCACCCAAGGCGATCCACGGCGCCGGCTTCCACCCGACCGCGGTGCTGGGCGCGCTGGCCGCGGCCGGTGCGGTGTCGGCCAGTCTCGGCCTGTCCGCCGCCCAGGCGACCTCGGCGCTGGGCATCGCCGGCAGCACGGCCGCCGGCATCATCGAATACCTGGCCGAGGGCACCTCGACCAAGCGCATGCATGCCGGCTGGGCGGCGCAATCCGGCCTGCGTGCCGCGCTGATGGCCCGCGGCGGCTTCGCCGGCCCGAGCACGGTGCTGGAAGGCCAGCACGGCTTCTACAAGGCGTTCGCGCCCTCCCGCTCACCCGATTTCGTGCCCCTGCTGGACGGGCTGGGCCGGGACTGGGTGATGCGCGACATCGCCTTCAAGCCCTATGCCTGCGGAACCATGACCCAGCCCTTCATCGACTGCGCCATCCGCCTGGCGCAGCAGGGCGTGACGGCCGACGAGATCGTCTCGATCACCTGCAATGTCGGCGAGGGCACGGTGCACCGGCTGTGGGAGACCCTGGCGGTCAAGCACCGGCCGCGACACCCTGCTGTGCCAGCCGGATGGCACAATCGATGAAGGGCTGGGTCATGGTCCCGCAGGCATAGGGCTTGAAGGCGATGTCGCGCATCACCCAATCCCGGCCCAGCCCGTCCAGCAGCGGCACGAAATCGGGTGAGCGTGAGGGGGCGAACGCCTTGTAGAAGCCGTGCTGGCCTTCCAGCAC
>NZ_JBYRFX010000183.1:0-6678 GCF_057815775.1 Inquilinus sp. | reverse complement strand
CTCACCCCTCGCAGCGATGGCCCAGGCCGTCGGCGTGGTAGGCGCCGCAGCGGGGGCAGCGGACCAGATCCTCGGCGCCCTTGGCCGAGGCCTGGCGCGCCCGGTGCTGGCGGGACAGTGTGTCCCGCTTGGCCGCGGCCTCACGCGCCACGCCGACGCGGCGGATGGCGCCCATCGCCCAGAACACGCCGACCACCAGGGCGATCAAGACGAGGAGTTTGGCGAACATGGCCTGGCGGTGTCCTTACAGCCCGAAGCGGGACCAGAGCAGCCGATCCTCCACCGTGGCGACGGCGCTGTCCATGGCGGCGGCGATCCGGCTGTCGGCCCGGGTCAGCCGCCGGACCAGGCCGCTGCGCTGCTGCACCGCGCGCAGCTGGACCTTTTCGCCGAACTTGGCGCGCAGCACGGCGCGGGAATGGCCGATGCCGTCGGCCAGCCCGAGCACCCGGCCCTGGGCGCCGGTCCAGAATTCGCCGCTGAACAAAGTGGCGTCATCCGCCGTCAGCCGGCCGCCGCGGCGGGCCCGGATATGGGCGATGAAGCTGGCATGGATCTCGCGCTGCAGCTCCTCCAGCTTGGCCACGTCCTCCGGCCGTTCCGGCTGGTACGGGTCGAGGATCGCCTTGCGCGAGCCGGCGGTGTGCATCCGCCGCTCGACCCCAAGCTTGGCGATCAGGTCCTGGAAGCCGAAGCCGGAGGAGACCACGCCGATCGAGCCGACGATCGAGCTGTCATCGACCCAGATCTCGTCGGCGGCGCAGGCCAGCCAATAGCCGCCCGAGGCTGCGACATCCTCGACGAAGGCGAAGACCGGCACCTTCTTCTCATCCGCCAGGTCGCGGATGCGGCGGGCGATCAGTGACGACTGCACCGGCGACCCGCCGGGCGAGTTGATCACCAGCGCCACCGCGGCGAGACCCTTCGGCTTGAACGCCGCATCGATCAACTTGGCCAGCCGGTCCAGCGACAGGCCCTGGGCGAAAGGCCCCCGGCCGCCGCCGATCACGCCGCGCAGCGGCAGCACCGTCACCACCGGCGCGTCGCCGCGGCCGATCCAGGGACGTCGGGACAGGCTGCCCATCCTGCGCTCACATCAGGTTGGTTGCCGCAAGATACGGGGCAGCATATGGCCCGTCGGCCCTCGATTTCAAAAGGGCCGGGTCTCACACATCCAGCGGCCCGGCGTCGCGCAGCACGGCCTGCGCCGCGGCGGTGAAACCGCCATCGGCCTCGTGCAGCACCAGCCCGGGCGAGAGGATCGCCGGCGACCGGCCGCCGCGCCGCGCCTGCACCAGGATGCGCCGGGCAGCCACCCCGGCCTTGGGCCAGAGCGGGATCAATGTGATCGAGCCGAATGCCGGACGCAGCGCGACGCAGATCTCGTCGATCCGATCGGCACGGTGGATCAGGGTCAGCCAGCCAAGCGGCTTCAGCGCCCGGGCCGCCGCGGCGATCCAGCCGGCCAGGTCCAGCCCGTCCTCGACATTCGCTCCCGCCTTGATCGGGTCGGCCGAGGCCCGGCCGCGACCCGGCGGCAGGAAGGGCGGGTTCATCATCACCCGGTCGAACGGCGCGCCCGGGATCGGGTCGGCGACGCTGCCGCCGACGATCGCGCCACGATCCTGCAGCCCGTTCAGCGCCAGGTTCTCGCGCGCCAGGCCGGCCAGCAACGGGTCGCGCTCGACACCGGTCACGGACACGCCGGGACAGCGGAGGGCCAGGCACAGCAGCGCCGCCCCGACACCGCAGCCGAGATCGGCCACCGCCTCGCCCGCCTCCGCCGCCGTCGCCGCGGCCAGCAGCACCGGGTCGATCGCAGCACGGTAGCCTTCGAGCGGCTGCAGCAGGCGGACCCGGCCGTCGAGCAGCCGGTCCTCGCCGACCGCCCGATCCGGGCCAGCCGGCTTCTCAGGCATCCGGCAGGCTTTCCCCCGCCGACAGCAGAATATCCCGGGCGTCGTCCCAGTCATCGACCGCCACCATCAGCCGGCGCGGCAAGATGCCTAGGCTCCCTTCCAGCACGGATGTGTGCATATCAAGGACGATGCTTTCGATCCGCGCATCGGCCAGCAGCGCCGTCAGGAACGACAGCCGGACCGGATCGTTGGTTCGCAGAAGCTCTTTCACGGGGCCCATTTCTCGTCTATGCAGCGCACACACGATCATGGTGACACAATCCGGCCCGGTTCGCTGCCCTGCTGCTGCGTGTTAGGGTCGGAAGGGTGCGGGTACCGGAAGGATCGGGTGTGGATGTTGAGGAGCCGGGCTTGACCGCCAGTCTTGGAGCGACAAGGACCGAATCCCCCGAGCCGCAGGCCGAGGCCGGCGCGCTCGATCGCCTGACCGCGCTCGTCGCCGACGACCTGGCGGCGGTGAACGCGCTGATCCTCGACCGGATGAAGAGCTCGGTCGACCTGATCCCCCAGCTGGCCGGCTACCTCATCGCCTCCGGCGGCAAGCGCATCCGGCCCGTGCTGACCCTGGCTTCGGCCCGGCTGTGCGGCCATGCGGGCCAGCGCCATATCGGCCTCGCCGCCGCGGTCGAGTTCATCCACACCGCCACCCTGCTGCATGACGACGTGGTCGACGAGAGCGACCTGCGCCGCGGCCAGGCCTCGGCCAATGTCGTGTTCGGCAACCAGGCCAGCGTGCTGGTCGGCGACTTCCTGTTCTCCCGCGCCTTCCAGGTGATGGTCGAGGACGGGTCGATGGGCACGCTGGGGATCCTCGCCAACGCCTCGGCCGTGATCGCCGAGGGCGAGGTGCTGCAGCTTTCGGCCGCGCATGACACGGTGACCAGCCGCGACACCTATCTGCGCATCATCAGCGCCAAGACGGCGGAGCTGTTCGCCGCGGCCTGCGAGATCGGCGCGGTGGTGGCGGATCGCAGCCCGGCCGAATGCGAGGCGATGCGCCGCTTCGGCACCGAACTGGGAATCGCCTTCCAGATCGTCGACGACGTGCTGGACTATTCCGCCGCCCAGGCACGGCTGGGCAAGACCATCGGCGACGATTTCCGCGAGGGCAAGATCACCCTGCCGGTGATTCTGGCGATGGAGCGCGGCACCGAGGAAGAGCGCGAATTCTGGCGCCGCACGCTGGAAGAGAACCAGCAGTCCGAGCCGGACCTCGACCACGCCGTCGTACTGCTGCAGCGCCGCAGCGCCCTGGCCGACAGCATGGCGACGGCGCGCACCCATGCCGAGGCCGCCCGCCGCGCCCTGGCCCTGCTGCCGGCCTCGCCGATGCGGACAGCCTTGGAAGATGTGGTCGATTTCGTCGTCGAACGCGATTTCTGACAGAACAACGACACTGGCTATTGCGGCCCCCGATCAGGCCCGCTATAAGCCCAACCGCCGGTGCAACGGAGTGTAGCTCAGCCTGGTAGAGCGCTACGTTCGGGACGTAGAAGCCGGAGGTTCGAATCCTCTCACTCCGACCACCGCCGCATGGCTTCCCGAGCCAGGCGGCACCTCAAGCAATCCAGTTTTCCCCGTCCGGGGTGACTGGCCAGACGCATCCTCAGGTATCACGCAGTTGAGACTTGAAGCCTGGGAGAAGGTCCGAAAACCTCTCCCCAAGCTCCGCGAAATAGGCGTCGATCGCCTGGACACCCAAGCTGAGGTAGTCCGGGCTGAACTCCGCATAGTCTTCGGTGGCACCCTTCGCGACGCGATGGCCGAGAAAGCCCTCCACCTCCCACAGCGGCACACCGCGCCGTCGTAGTTCGGTTGCCATCGTACGACGCAAGCTATAGGGCGTCACCTCTTTCGGTAAGCCCGCGGCCTTTACCGCAGCGGCGAACGCTCGCGCGATCCTCTTGATCGGCTGTCCATTGAACATAACGAACCGTTCCCCGTCGCACGCTCCCAGATAGGGCAACAGCGTGTCGGAAATCGGAACGATCGGACGATGTTTCTTCGTCTGCTTCCGACCTCGGGGGTTCAGGTTGATTCGCCGGTCATGCCGGCTGACTTGGGCAAGGCTTCGCACCGGATCGGCGATCTGGCTGTTCGTGCCGGCTTAGCTGATCTAGATGTGACTGATGGCGCCCTATTGAAGGAGTTCCGGGCGCTGACAGTGAAGCTGAGCAATGCGTCGTCGGGAGCGGGCGCAGTTGAAGCGGCCTGACGTCCGTTGAATTCCTTTACACATGCGCATCGTATTTTTTATCGACATGGGAAGGGCCTCGGCGCCCCAGCGACGGCGACCCTTTTCATGCTGGCGACCACTGCGAGTCACGAGCGGCCGCCCCAGGCGGCCGCTCGCGGAAAGATCATGCGACGCTTTCCAGCAACCGCTTCGCCTTGCGCTCCATGTCGAGCCGCGCATCCTGATGCGGTTTGTCGCGGACTACCGCCGTGATCCCCTGCACGAAATCAAAGATGCTCTCGGGTTCCCGGCCTTCCTCATTCAGCACCGCACGGATGATCTGGGCGGTCTCGGGCTTGGTGAAGCCGCGCTTGTTGAGGAAGCCGCTCCGCTCTTCAGCCGTGCGAGCGACGATCTGCGCCCGGGCCGCCTTGATGCCGGAAATGAAACCGGCGTCGCTACTGTTGGCGAAGTTCCGAAGGGCGGGTGCCGCCTCGCGGGCGAACCGGTCCCCCGCAAACTTGCTGTGCCGGATGGTGATCTGCTCGAACTGCTCCACGCCCCACAGATTGCGGTTCATGCAGACGGCGCGAAGATAGAAGCTTGCGATGCCGAGGGTCCGGGCCCCGACTTCCGAGTTCCAGGCATAGAAGCCCCGGAAATACAGGTCGGGCTCGCCGCTCGGCAGGCGCCCGGCCTCGATCGGATGGGTATCGTCGACGAGAAAGACGAAGAGTCGTGATCCGACGCATAGAGCGTGGTGTTGGACTTGTCGACATCAACGAACGGATTGTGCCGCATGGTCGACCAATCCAGTATTCCGGGAACCTTCCACCGAGTGTCGCCGACTCCATTCCCCGCGATGCGCTGAATTGCAGCCACGAGCTCATGATCCCAAATCCGTCCATAATCGACCCCGGTGACGGCGCGCAACTCGACCCGACCGGCTTCAGTCTCAAGCGTCTTGACCAGCTCGGCCCGGTGGCTGAGCAATCCATGCTGCAGGTTGATAGCGGCGAGAGGCGCCGGCAGGCTCCGCAGATACGATGCTGGCGCCGATACCAGCGTGCTCAGCTGACCGAAGCTCCAATGCGTCGGCGTAACTACCTCATCGCGGCCTGGAACAATCAGCCCAAGGCCTTCGGCGTCGCTACGCTCGGCATGGACGCGGACGGTGCGGGACTCAACCGTGCGAACCTTAGCTCCATCTGCACGCATCTTCACGGCGCGGTGGAGGTCATCCAGGTCCAAAAATCGCTCATCATCGGGGCGGCTGTACCATTCCGACGAAACGCGGCTGTCGCGCTCGCCACGCGAAACATCGACCGCGAAGCTCGTCGTCACGGCTCGGTCGCCCTGGGGTTGCATCGTCGTGTTCATCTCACCATCTTTTTCGGTTGATTGCGCTTCGGGGCGCATGCCAGCGAAGGCGCCTGCCGAAGGGGCGAGGATGGGAGCGGCGCAGAATGGGGTCGGCCATGGGGAGGGGGATCACCCTGGCTGGCAGGCCGCAGGCCGAAGACTGGGGACGCCGCACGGCCGACAAAGAGCACAGCGACGAAGCCAGCCCCTTGCGCTGCGGGAAACCTAGGTTTCCGCGGCTCAGCCGGTCAACAAAGGCGGTCGGGTAAAAGGGTTCCGCTGAGAAGCGGGGGTCAATTTGTTCTCGCTATCCGCGATCGTTCTGCAGCGACGCTGACCCAACTGCGCTGCTGCATTGGGAACGTGCAACCTGACGTCGCGCTCTTGAGCCAGACTTCAGCAGAGGCCGTAGCGAACCCGAGGCCCAAAAGATCTGGATGCATAAGTCGGGAGCACCGGCGCCACGGCGCGTTCTCAGTCGAATTCCATCCCTCTCTGCCGGTGGTTCTAGCCAGGTTGAATAGCAATATAAGCAGACAGCATAAGCAGACAGCTCGTCGGCACCCCGAAATCGGCGGTCTCGGGGGTTGGTCGAAGCCGAGACGTTTCCACACGGCTTCAGGACCGAGCGGGCATTCACAACCCCTGCCCGGAGCTTCGCTGCACTAAATTTTCAGCAACTACATTATTTGATCGTCCAATATGAAGCGTGCAGGTGCTGCATCGCGCAAGTTGCAATTGCCCACCGGCTCCTCGCGTGTCGCAAATGTGCCACAAGCGGCCACTAGGTCGCCGTCCGAATTCCAGACGTGGTCCGAATTGAGCGGATCCCGGCACTTGCGGGCAGCAGGTTGGGCCAGGAGCACAAAAACCCGGACATCGCCATCGCGCCGGCCAAAATCGAGCCAAACCGATCCACACTGGCACACGGGCCCGAGGCACCCAACAATGCGCTGGAGTGAGCGATCTGTCCAAAAAGCCCAAGCAACGCATTTTTGCGTAAGGAACCTAGGAACGAGTCATCAGGTCATTGTTGCTGGAGGAGAGGTATCATCGGATGGTGCGCTTGCGTCCAGGAGAGCGGCGGTGTCGCGCCATTCCTGGGCGTAGTCGACATCCTGGTAGTTCTCGAACCACGGGCCGCCGCTGGTGTAGTGCACCGCCTGCGGCCGGCCCTGCGCCGGCTTCGGGTACCAGCCTTCCAGCCAGTTCCAGCCGGTC
>NZ_JBYRFX010000182.1:0-5892 GCF_057815775.1 Inquilinus sp. | reverse complement strand
GATTTTCGACGCTGTCGTAGGTGTCGCCGAGGGCCTCTCCCCCGGTGCCGTGGCCGGTGCCGAGGTCGACGACCGCGCTATAGGTGAAGGTCACCGTATCGGTGCCCGCGCCACCGATCAGCGTATCGGCGCCGAAGCCCCCGATCAGAACGTCGTCGCCGGCGCCTCCGGCAAGGCGGTCGTCGCCGTCGCGACCATCGAGCGTGTTGCTGCCGGCAGCCCCGCTCAACACATCATTGGCATCGCTGCCGATGAGGCTCTCGATGCTGTCGAACCGATCGCCCGCAGCATCTCCCCCGCTCGCATCACCGGATGCGAGATCGATCGTGATGCCGATGGTGCTGCCGGCATAGCTGGCCGTGTCGTTCCCGTCCTCGCCATAAAGCAGGTCCGCTCCGGCACCCCCGACCAGGGCATCGTCGCCATGGCCGCCGACCAGTTGATCGTTACCCCTTTGGCCAGCGAGATTGTCATTCCCGTCGAGGCCGAAAATCTGATCGTCATTTGCTGTACCGTTCAGCCCGTCGTCGTGGACTGTTCCGGTAATCAAAATCCCCGCCGCCATGGCGCTTTTCCCTTCTGCAATTTGATGTCTGAAATCCGAATCCGATCAATATCCGACAGCATGCGGTTGCATCCGCCGCCGGTTCAGAGCAGGAAGTCGCCGGCCACCAGCGCGATGACCGAATGAACGTTGATGGCCATGTCGGCCACCTTGTCGCCGTCGATGTCGGCCAGGACGGTGTAGACGCCACCACCGGCCGGCAGGACGATCACCTCGTGACCCGAACCAGTGAAGGCGCCGCCCGTGGTGAAGGTGAAGGCGGTGTTGCCGTTGGCGCCGTTGCCGTCGGCATCGATCGGGCGGAGGTCGATCTTGTCCGATTGGGCATGTGAGAAATCGGTGATGATATCCCGCCCGGCGGGGCCGATCGTGCTGTCGGTGACGTCTCGATAGACAAAGTAATCGCCCGCGGCCCCGCCGGTCAGAGTGTCTGTTCCGGTGTTGCCCAGGAGGACGTTCGTGACACCGTTGCCGGTCAAGGTATCATTGTGGGCCGAACCGTAGATATTCTCTACGCCCCGCACAAGATCCCCGTCGGCCTCTCCGCCGTGGCCTATCGCGCCCTGAGCATGGCTGTAATTCAGGTCGAGTGTGATGCCTGACGGGCTGGCGTTGTAATACACCCAGTCGATCCCGCTGCCTCCATCCAGGAAATCGTGTCCGGCGCCGCCGATCAAGACATCGTTTCCGGCTCCTCCGTTCAGGGAATCACCGCCACCAAGACCATATATCGTATCATTTCCAGAAATCCCTTCGATCGTATTGCCCTCAGAATTGCCGATAACCCGATCATCGAAATTCGATGCTTTGATATTCGGGATATTGGTGATGACGTCGCCTTGGGCATCGCCGCCGACGCCGGTTCCGAGCGTCAGGTCGATCGTCACGGCCGCGGGGGAGAATTCATAAGAGGCAAATTCGAGGCCGTCGCCGCCACCATCGAGCCGGTCCGCGCCGGCGCCGCCGCGCAGCACATCCGAACCGGCACCGCCAAAGAGGATGTCATCTCCCAAGCCGCCGCTGAGGGAGTCGTCACCGCCGAGCCCGTTGATCGTGTCGGGCCCGTCGGTCCCGGTCAGAATGTCCCGCCCTGCAGTCCCGTTGATGATCGCCATGGCGTTCTCTCCCCCTTTGCAATTGGATGTTCGAAATCCGAATCCGATCGATATCCGACAGTATGACGCCATGCGAGCGACGCGGCATCCGGCGGTGACGGATGCCGCTCACACTCCGGCGGCCGACCATATGGTGCGGCCGCTGCCGCTACCGGTTCAGAGCAGGAAGTCACCAGCCACCAGCGCTGAAGGCGATTGCACGCTGATCGCCATGTCGGCCACCCGATCGCCATCGATATCGGCCAGGACGACATAGCTGCCGGAGCTTCCCTGGACGATCACCTCATGGCCCGAGCCGGTGAATGCGCTGCCGGCGGTGAAGGTGAAGGCGGTGTCGCCGTTGGTGGCATTGCCGTCTGCGTCGATCGGGCGGAGGTCGATGTGTTGCGCGTATGCGTGGACAAATGTGGAGATCGTGTCCCGTCCGGCCGCCCCCACGGTGCTGTCGGTGACATCGCGATAGAGGTACACATCGCCGCCCAGACCGCCGTCCAGCGTGTCGGCGCCGATGTTCCCGACCAGCACGTTCACCCGGTCATCACCGGTCAACGTGTCGTCATGGGCTGAGCCATAGACGTTCTCGATGCTGAAATAGCTGTCGCCCCGGGCTTCGCCGGCGGTTCCGATGCCGAGCACCAGGTCGACCGTCACCCCCGTCGCGCTGGTGTGATAGTAGGCCCAGTCGTTGCCGTCGCCGCCATTCAGGACGTCCCGTCCCTGGCCGCCCACCAGCCGATCATTGCCCGCGTCGCCCTGGAGCGTATCCGCATCGGCCAGACCGTAGATCGCATCGTCGCCGGCCCCGCCGATCAGGGTATCATTGCCGCCAAGCCCGACAAGTCGATCATCCCCGAGTTGTCCGGACAGGACATTGGCATCGGCGGAGCCGGTCAGGATGTCGCCCACCGTCGTGCCCGTGATGTTTTCGATGTCGGCACCGACGATGTCCCCCTGCGCATCCCCGCCGATGCCGATTGCGCCGATGGTCACGGTCACGCTCGCATCAGGAATTGCGCCCACGCCGTGGCCGCCATCATTGTGGCCGTAGAGGATGGTATCGATGCCGTCGCCCCCGCTCAGCGTGCTGGCGCCGACGCCGCCATGGAGGACATCGTCCCCGCCCAGGCCGTTCAGGACGTCGTTGATGCCGCCATAGGCGTCGAGGACATTGTCGCCGGCCGATCCTGTCAGGACATCGGAATAGAGCGTGCCGGTCAGGTTCTCGACGTCGAGGCCGATGCTGTCGCTTCCGTCGCCGACGCCGCCGATCGTGGCGACGACGCCATCTGCGCGGAACCGATCATTGTAGTCGACCGTATCGATGCCATCGCCGCCGATGAAGGTGTCCTGGGTCGATCCGCCGCCCATCAGGTCGTCACCGGCGCCGCCATTCACGATATCGGCACTCACCGCTCCATTATAGACGTCGCCGAGAATGTCATTGCCATTCCCGCCATTGATGGCGTCGGTGCCGTTCCCGCCTGCAATGTTGTCATTGCCGTCGCCGCCGTCCAGCGTGTTGATGCCGCCGTTGTCGCTGATGATGTCGTTTCCGGCCAGTCCGTTGACCGTATCGTCGGCCCCGGTGCCGGACAGGGCGTCCGGGCCCAATGTGCCGTTGATGATGGCCATGTGGTTTTCCCCTTTGGCAATTATCGTCTGAAAATTCGATCCGATGAACACCGGGGAGTATGCGCCATCCGGGCGATGCGGGCACCTGCGCGCCACGAGGGCGGGTGCTTACCGAAGGCACCGCCATTGGAACAAATCCCATGAAGCCATTAGAATGGGATTTTAAGCGAAATTGAAAAAAACGAGGAGGGACGAGTGGCAACCATCATCGGGACGAGCGCTGCGGATCTGCTGATCGGGGTCGCCAGTGCGGGCGATGACACGGTGTCCGGTCTGGACGGCAACGACGTGATCGCCGGCGAGGCCGGAAACGACGTGCTGAGCGGCGGGCTCGGGGTCGACGTTCTGATCGGCGGAACCCTCGACGTTGTGGAGGATGTCGGCACGGTCGTGCTTCATCCCGGCGACCAGGACACCGCCTCCTACGCCGAACGATTTGTCACCGTCCGTGTGACGCTGTCCGACACCGCGACGCTCGATGTCACCCGGTTCGGCATCTCGATGCACCTGACCGGCGTGGGCCATGAAGGCGACAACGGACAGGGTGACATTCTCGTCGGCATAGAGAACCTGATCGGCGGTTCCACCGGAGATTCGCTGGTCGGCGACAGCAAGGACAATACGTTTCACGGAGGAGGCGGGGACGACGGCCTCATCGGCGGCGGAGGCGATGATATTCTGGTGGGCGGCGTCGGGAACGACACGCTGAGCGGGGAGGCCGGGTCTGATATCCTGATCGATGGCGATCTGACGATTGCAAATGGGATCGGAACCGTCACCGACTACGTCGATGATCGCAATACGAGAGCCGATTATATGGCGTCGACGGCGGCGGTGAACCTTGATTTCACTGCGACGCACGACATCGATGTGACGCGTGCGGGCGTGTTGCTGCATCTGCAGAACGCCGTGGCTGGGCATGGCGGTACTGCCGAGGGCGACCTGCTGGTTGGGGTCGATATCGTCGAGGGATCGCAGTTCAACGACCATCTGGTTGGCGATGGGCTGACCCAGATGTTCGATGGTGGGTCCGGTGATGACATCCTGCAGGGCGCCCGCTCCATGCGTGGCGGTGCCGGAAACGACACGCTGATCGGCGGTCAGTACGGCGGCTCCATGAGCGGGGATGCCGGCGCCGATATATTGGACGGCAGGGCCAGCAACGACGACACTGTCTTCTACAGCGGAGCGGCGGTCACGATCGATCTGACGCAGGGCACGGGACACGGCGGAGAGGCCGAAGGGGATGTCCTGATCGGGATCGAGGGTGTCGATACGACCGATGCCGGCGACCGGGTGATCGGGTCGGGCGGTAATGAGACCGTGGTCCTTGGAGGCGGGAATGACGCGTCCTACGGCCTGAGCGGCTCCGACTACCTGCAGGGAGATGCCGGCGATGATCGCCTTGTCGGCGGCGTGGGAGCGGATCAGCTGTTTGGCCGAACCGGCTTCGATTGGGCCTATTACCACACCAGTTCGGCGGGCGTGACCGTCAGCCTGGCCACCGGCACCGGTTCGGGCGGTGAGGCGCAGGGCGACACCCTGTCCGGAATCGAGGCGATCTATGGCTCGACCCACAACGACACGCTGACCGGGGATGATGCCTCGAACACGCTTCTCGGGAACACGGGGGCCGACCACCTGACCGGCGGCGGCCACGCCGACACGTTCATGTATCGCGCCGTCAGCGACAGCACGGTCGCGACAGCGGGCCAGGACGTGATCCTCGATTTCTCGCGGAACGACGGTGACAAGATCAACCTCGCGGCGATCGACGCCGACGGCAATTCGGCGAACGGCAACACCGCCTTCGTCTACACCGCCGGCGGCGCGTTCACCGGCATCGGTCACGAAGTCGTGGTGCAGAGCAGCGGCGGAGTTAGCCTGCTGCAGGCCGACCTCAATGGCGACGGAGTCGCCGACTTCGCCATCGAGGTGCATTCGACCCTCCCGATCACCGGACAGGACATGGTGCTGTAACGCCATCGCCGCGGGCGAGGGCGCTATGACAATCGGACGGCATCGTGGCGAAGCATCCAGCCTCGCCACGATGCCTGCCGGTCCGATTGGTCTAGAGCAGGAAGTCGGCGGTCACCAGGGCGGTGGCGGAATGGACGGTGATGGCGAAGTCGGCCGTGCCGTCGCCATTGACGTCGGCCAGGACGGTGTACACACCTTCGCCGGCGGCCTGGACGATCACTTCACGCCCGGTGTTGGTGAAGGCGCCACCTGATGTGAAGGTGAAGGCGGTGTCGCCGTTGACGCTGTTGCCGTCGGCATCGATCGGCCGCAGGTCGATCTTGTCGCCCTGGGTGTGCGAGAAGTCGGTGATGGTGTCCGGCGCCGCCACCGTGCTGTCGCTGACCGACTGATAGAGGAAATAGTCGTTGGCGCCGCCGCCGGTCAGGGTGTCCTGGCCTGTGTTGCCGAGCAGGACATTGGTCAGGTTGTTGCCGGTCAACGTGTCGTTGAAGGCCGAGCCGTAGACGTTCTCGATGCCGATGTAGGTGTCGCCCTGGGCTTCGCCGCCGCTGCCGGTGTTGGTGGCCAGGTTGACGGTCACGCCGGCGGAACTGGTGT
>NZ_JBYRFX010000181.1:0-2639 GCF_057815775.1 Inquilinus sp. | reverse complement strand
CCCGTCCTTGCGGCCGTAGATCTCCTTCATCATCGCCGCGGGGTCGCAGTCCTTGGCGATGCAATGGCCGTGGCCGCGATGGGTGCTGGCGATCGAATCCCGGTCGGTCAGGTGCAGGCAGACGCCGACGGCGCTGGCCTCTTCACCGGCATAGAGATGGACGAAACCCGGAATGTCGCCGGTGGCGAATTCGAGATGGACCCGGTCCTCGAATTCGCGGATCAGGCGCATCTGTCGATAGGCGCGCAAAAGGTCGTCGCGACTCAACTGCATGGCCGTTCCTCCCGTTGCGGATCTTATGTCCGGCCGGAAGCCTAGCCTGCGGTTGTTCGCGTTGGGAACCCGCCGCGTCGCGCTCTACGACTTTGGTCGCAGAAATGCCCTCCGGGTCATTGCCCGTTCGGCCGGATCGTCAGCTCGACCCGGCGGTTGGCCTGGCGGCCGGAGGCCGAGGCATTGCTGGCCTTCGGCATGCTCTCGCCGCCGCCGCCGATGTTGATCCGGGGCGGGTAGACGCCGCGCGAGGACAGGTAGTCGGCCACCGACCGCGCCCGGGCTTCCGACAGCCGCTGGTTGTAGTCGGCCGAGCCGGTGTTGTCGGTGTAGCCGACCACGTTGATGTAGGTCTTGGGGTACTGATTCAGCGACGCCGCGACATTGTCGAGCGTGCCGTAGAAGCCCGGCCGGATGGTGGCGGAATCGGTGGCGAAGGTGACGTCGCCGGGGATTTCCAGCACCAGGTTGTCGCCGCGCCGGTTCACGCCGACGCCGCTGCCGGCGAGGTTGCGCTGCAGATCGGCCTGCTGCTTGTCCATGTAGTTGCCGACGGCGCCGCCCGCGAGCGCGCCGACGACCCCGCCGATCAGCGCGCCCTCACCCCGGTTGCCGCCGCTGACGATGGCGCCCAACCCGGCGCCGGCCAGGCCGCCGACGGCCGCGCCGCCGAAGGTGTTCGGGTAGCTGGAGTTCTGGCAGGACGCGACGGCCGCCGCCAAGGCGACCACGGTCAGGCTTCGATGCACACGCATGGCGATCTCCCCAGGACGTATCGGCCTCAACGGCACGGATAAGAGAATCGGTGCGCCGCCGCCGTCTTCAAGGGGCCGTTCGCCGTGTCGCAGCGGATCGCCCTGTCCGGTTTATTTGCCGTCGGCAAACAGGCCGATTTACTGGCCGTCGCCAAACAGCTTGTCGCAATATCCGCCCTGCAGGCCGTATCGGACAATCGTGTTGGTCTGATCGGTCGTGAAGTATAGCAGGCAGGACTCGCCGTCCTGCTCGTAATAGCCGGTCGGGGCGGATTGATCCTGGTACAGTGGGGTCGCCGCCATCCCGCCGCCGGCCGGGATCACGCCGACCAGCGTCTGGCCTGCCGATGCGGTTCCGGTCTGGACGAACCGCTGGTGCTGGGTGCTGCCGTAGCGGCTCCAATTGTGGACATACAGCGGCTCGGCCTCGGTGCCGATATTCTGATGGGTGGCCGAGCCGCCCTCAGGATCCTCCGGACCGAATTCGGCAGTGGCCGCATCGATCTTCTGCCCGACCAGCGCACTCGCCCTGGCATCGAGCTCGCTGCCGCCACCTCCAGGGGTGATGCATCCGCTCAACGCCAGCAGGCTGCCGATGATCGGCACATAAGCGAGTTTGATTTTCATGCGAATGACAGCGCCTCGGTAGGAATACGATCTCTCGTCTAGGAAGAGATGATGGCAGAACAGCGGCTGCCGTGTTCAGTTCCGCAGCACGATGCAGGCGCCGCCGACCCGGCGGAGCTGGTTGCAGAACTGGTTGCCCTCGGCCCGGCTCTGCGCCGGGGCGCTAACCCGGTAGAAGCGGCGGGTGCCGCGGCCCGCCATGCGGGTGCCGACGATCATCGGCTGGATGTCGGCGAACAGCTTGGGATAACGGTTGCGGACCCGGCTGAACGAGGCCAGGGCGCGGCCCTTGGAGAAATTGCCGGCCACCTGCACATGCCAGGGCGCGGTCGGCGAGATCAGCTCCAGATCGTCGCTGTCGGTCTTCAATGAGGCCAGCAGCTCCAGGCAGGGCTTGGGGCTGCCGTCGAAGCTGGGAACGCTGCCGTCGGGTTTCGGGATCCACTCATCGGCCGAGCGCTTGGTGACGAACTGGACATAATCCTCGGTCTCGAGCGGAAGGAAGCCATGGCCGCCGACCCAGCTTTCGACCCGGTCCGGCCCGGCGTTGTAGCCGGCGGCGGCGAGGCCGATGTTGCCGAAGCGGTCGCGCAGCTCGGCCAGGAAGGCGGCCGAGGCCGGCAGCGCCGTCTCCGGGTCGAACGGGTCGGACAGGGCGCGCATCTTGGCGGTGCCCGGCATGAACTGCGCCACGCCCTGCGCCCCCATCGGGCTGACCGCGCGGGTGCGGAACCGGCTTTCCTTCCAGATCAACCGGGTGAAGAATTCCAGCGGCAGGTTCTCGGCCGTGGCGGATTGCTCGATCAGCCGGCACACCGCCTGCTCGACCGTCTCGTCCTGGCCTTTCGCCATGGCGGGGCCGGTGAGCAGCATGGCCCCGGCGATCGCCATCCAGCCCCATGCCCAGCCCCATAAACGCATGCGCACGCACATCCCCGATGATACAGCCCGGCCGTCAGACCATGGCCAGCCCGCAATGATATT
>NZ_JBYRFX010000180.1:0-1645 GCF_057815775.1 Inquilinus sp. | reverse complement strand
CTGCGGCTCTCGCGGCAAAGCGCCAGTCCGTCCTCGCCGGGCAGGTTGAGGTCGAGGATGATCAGGTCGATCCGATGGGCTTCGAGCGCCGCGCGCATGGTCGGACCGTCGCAGGCGGTCACCACCGCATAGCCGGCCTTGTCGAGCTGCTCGGCCACCAGGGTCGAGATTTCCAGATCGTCGTCGACGATCAGCAAGGTCTGCTGATGGACCGGAACCGGCGCCGGCGCGCCCCCGCGCTCGTCCGCGTCCGGCGTGCGAAGGCCGTTTGCCATATCCTCTCCCCACGGCGACCGACGTCCCGTGACCTTTCCGGTTGAGAGACACTAGCACGGATCGCCACTGCCGGAAAGCGATGCGGAGTGAAGCCCGACCGACAGCCTGAATTGTGTCGGAGTGTGTCGAAGATTATCGAAGTATAGTCTAGTGTAAATGCAATTCTGTTGTGAGAGAAAATAATAAATATGTTCCATGGCCGATGGATCAGATGTAACTGTTACTCGAAATCATTATGAAAACGCCCGCGAAGCAGGGCGGATAAACTTGATGGAGAGGCAGCATGCAGAAAGATACAGTAGATTTACCGGCCGGGTCGCGGTTCCGCCGGATGGCGACGCTCGCTGTGGCCGTGGGAATTACCGCCGTCACGCCCCTGCTCGCCCATCACAGCTTCGCCGGCTACGACAAGAGCCGGCGGGTGACGGTCAGCGGCACCGTCCGGCAGTGGCAGTTCACCAATCCCCACAGCTGGCTCCAGCTGATCGTGGTCGAGAACGGACGCCAGGTCGAATATCCGATCGAGGGATCGAGCGTGAACACGCTGATCCGCCGCGGCTGGAGCCGCACCACCTTCAGGCCGGGGGATCGGATAACGGTCGAGATCTATCCGCTCACCTCGGGCGCCAAGGGCGGCGCGCTGCTGATGGCACGCTTCCCCGACGGCCGGACGATCAGCTCGGGCATCACGCCCAACTGAGCCTGCCCGCTTAACCAGCGTGATCGAGGAGGGGTCAGCCCGATGTCCATTCGTCTTGTGCGCAGCGCCGCTATGCTCGGCCTTGCCGCGGCCTTGCTCTGCGGCACCGCCGCCACCGCCCAGACCGCCAGCTATCCGAGCGGGGCGCCCAATATACCCGACCTCGCGTCCCTGCCCGACTGGGATGGGCTGTGGGAGCGCGACCAGGACAATGTGTGGGACAACCGGCTTCCGGTCGGGGTGCCGCAGGTTCCGCCCTACAATGCCGACTATGCCGAACGGGTGCGGACCGGCCCGCCCGGGCCGCGCGGCTCGGCGTTCAGCTCGATGCCCGGCTGGCTGAGCCTGCTGTTCCCGCTCGAGATCCAGGTGAGCCGCATGCAGGTCACCCTGCTGACCGAGAATAAGGGGCCGCGCCGGATCTACACCGACGGCCGCGTGCATACCGAAAATACGCTGCCAAGCACCACCGGCCATTCGATCGGGCGATGGGAAAACGGCCAGCTCTTCGTCGACACCTGCTGCTTCCGCGACGACACGCGCCTGCCGGGCAACGGGCCGCATTCGGCCGCGATGACGGTCAGGGAGCATTGGTATCTGCGCGACTACAAGACCCTGATCGTCGACGTCACCGTCGAGGATCCCGAGGCGTTCACCGGACCCTGGACG
>NZ_JBYRFX010000179.1:0-8361 GCF_057815775.1 Inquilinus sp. | reverse complement strand
CCAGCGCCTGCAGCGCCTCGATGCCCGCATCGAAGAGATCCTGTGCTGGCGCGAGCGCGAGGCGCTGCCGATCCCGCAATGGCGCTTCGACGGCCGGCCGCTGTCGCTCGGCGATTCCTGGCCGCATCGCGAGGGCGTGGTGACGCTGGCGGCGGAGGCCACGGTGCCGGCGGCCTGGCCGCTGGACGAGACCCGGCTGCGCCTCGATGTCGGCGGCGAAAGCCTGCTGACCCTGCAGGAGGAGGCGTCGGCGCCACGCGTTTCGGCCTCGACCCGAACCACCGCGAATTCCCGCTGCGGGCCCGCCGCTTCCGGATCGAGACCGAAAGCGTCGCCCGGCTGCCCTTCGGCGAGCCGGTGCCGCAGCCGCGCCTTGCCGAGGCCCGGCTGGTCTGGATCGACGGGGCGGTGCATCGCTTGGCGCTGCTGCTGCGCCAGGTGTGGGAGACGGCGCAGGCGCTGGCGGAGCATGAGGTGGTGCCGCATCTGGTGGCGGCGGCCGAGGCGGCGCTGTGGTCGCTGGAGTGGCCGTCGGCCACATCGGGCTACTTGGCCCGCACCGCGCCGATGCCGCAGCAGCAGCGGATCTGGCGCCTGCCCGAGGTCGATGGCCGGCCGCCGGCGCTGACCGAGGCGGAACGGGCCAGCGTGGTCGCCGCGCATGACGGTCTGGTGGCGGCGCTGCGGGCGCTGCAGGACCGCTTCCCGCCGCAGGGCCGGCTGGCGATCACCGGCCACGCCCATATCGACCTGGCCTGGCTGTGGCCCTATGCCGAGACACGGCGCAAGGCGCGCCGCACCTTCCACACCGCACTGCGGCTGATGGAGCAGTTCCCGGATTTCGTCTTCAATCAGTCGACCGCGGCCTATTACGCCCAGATCGAGGAGGACGACCCGGCGCTGTTCGCCGCCATCCAGGACCGGGTGGCGGACGGGCGGTGGGAGACCATTGGCGGGATGTGGGTCGAGCCGGACACCAACATGCCGACCGGTGAAAGCCTGGTGCGCCAGATCCTGTACGGCCAGCGCTATTTCGAACGCGAGTTCGGACAGCGCCACACCGTATGCTGGCTGCCCGATTGCTTCGGATTCTCCGCCGTGCTGCCGCAGCTGCTGCGCCAGGCCGGCATCGACAGCTTCTTCACCACCAAGGTGAACTGGTCGGAGACCAACCGCTTCCCCTACGACCTGTTCCAGTGGGAAGGCCTCGACGGCAGCCGGATCCTGGCCCACACCTTCGACAACCCGATCGAAAACTACAACGGCACCATCCGGGCCGATTGCGTGCTGCCGACCTGGCGGAACTTCCGCGGCAAGACCGGCCATGACGAAAGCCTGCTCGCCATCGGCTTCGGCGACGGTGGCGGCGGGGTGACGCCGGAGATGCTGGAGCGCCAGGCCCAGCTGGCCGGTTTCCCGGCGCTGCCGGCGCTGCGCCCGGTGCGGGTCGATGATTTCTACGCCCGCATCCGCGAGCGGGTGGCGGTGGCGGAGCTGCCGGTCTGGCTCGGCGAGATCTATTTCGAACTGCACCGCGCCACCCTGACCAGCCAGGGCCGCACCAAGCGCCTGCACCGCCAGGCGGAGCGGGCGCTGATCGCGGCGGAGGCGGCGGGCAGCCTGGCGACGCTGCTCGGCGCGCCGCATTTCGGCAGCCTGGAACCGGCGTGGCGCGGGCTGCTGAAGAACCAGTTCCACGACATCCTGCCCGGCTCCAGCATCCGCGAGGTCTATGAGGATGCGGAGCGGGAACTGGCGGCGGCGCGCGACGCCGGCCTGGCCCGGCAGGCGGCGGCGCTGCAGGCCCTGGCCGCGGTGCTGCCGGCCGGCGACACCGCCGGGGCGCTTGTCGTGGTGAACCCCGATCTGTCACCCCGGCCGCTGCGGCTGGTGCTCGACGGGCTGGCCGTGGCGCCGGACCGGGTGGTGCCGCCGCTCGGCGTCGTCGTGCTCGACCCGGCAACGCTGGCGCCGGCCCCGGGGCTGTCCGCCACCTGGTCGGCTGCGGGCGGCGTGCTCGAGAACCGGGTCCTGCGGGCCGAGATCGCGGCGGACGGCACCATCGCCCGGCTGCTCCACAAGCCGACAGGGCGCGACGCGCTGGCCGGGCGCGGCAACCAGCTCTGGCTCTACCCGGCCGACAAGCCGCGCAGCTGGGATGCCTGGGAGATGGAGGCGGATACCATCAAGCAGGGCGTCGAGCTGACCGGTCTGGATTCGGCCGAACTGGTCGAGGCCGGGCTGCATCGCGCCGCGTTGCGTCTGGTCCGGTGCTTCCGCGATTCGACCATCACCCAGACCCTGACCCTGTGGGCCAATTCCCCGTGCCTCGACATCCACACCGAACTGGACTGGCACGACCGGCGGGTGCTGCTGCGCGCCCTGGTGCCGGTCGCGGTGCGGGCGGAGACGGCGAGTTTCGAATGCGCCTTCGGCGTGGTGCGGCGGCCGACCCACCGCAACACCTCCTGGGACCAGGCGAAGTTCGAGGTGCCGGGCCACCGCTTCGCCGACCTGTCGGAGCCGGGCTTCGGCGTCGCCCTGCTCAATGACGGCCGGTACGGCCACAGCGCGCTGGGCAACGTGCTCGGCCTCAGCCTGCTGCGCGCGCCGTTCCACCCCGATCCGCTGGCGGATGAAGGCCGGCACAGCTTCACCTATGCGATCCTGCCGCATGGGGGCGACTGGCATGAGGGCGGCGTGCGCGAGGCGGCGGAGGATCTGAACCAGCCGCTGCTGGCAGTGACGGCGCCGCGGCCGCTGGCGACCGGGCTGTACGCCCCGCTGACGGTCGCCGGCGTCGCTGCCGGGCTCGCGGCCCTGAAGCCGGCGGAGGAGGGTGAGGATCTGGTGCTGCGGCTGTACGAGCCGGCCGGGGCCCGGGGCTCCCTCGCCATCACGCCGCCCGAAGGCTGGCGGCTGGCCGAAGCCGTGACGCTGCTGGAGGAGCCGGCCGAGCGCGACCGGGTCCACGACCTGGAGCCGTTCGAACTGCGCAGCTGGCGGTTGCGGCGGGAGCGGTGAGGGGGCCGCCGGGACGTTGCAGCGAGCTTTGCCCCTGGCGCAAGATCGCCTTCCGAGGTGCTGTCCAAAAAGCGGCCAGCAGGGACGGGGCGGCGCCAGGATTGGGCTGCCCGTCACGCGACATAGGGAAATAGACACCCGGCGTGATTCCTGTCGAACCTGAATTGGCGGTGGTTCTTCATGAGGGGCCCGGCCCGGGCGTGGGCCCGGCCCTGCCCGGGCAGGGGGCGAGGGGGCGAGCGGCCCGGGCCGGGCGCCGGCGCCGGCTGTTGACGGACGGCACCTGACCCTTTCCTGCCCGTGGCGGCGTTTCGCGTCCACTTACGGTTTCGCAAGGCGGGCTCGTTCTGGAAGGGCAATGGCCGCTCTTCGGAACCATGACGGCGCTGGCCCTGTTGCCTGAGTACACAACCGCCACAGGAGAGCCGTCATGGATAAGGATCGCGTTGAAGGCACCGCCAAAAAGGTTGAGGGCGCCGTGAAAGATGCGACCGGCAAGGTGATCGGCAGCGACAAGCTTCAGTCCGAAGGCAAGATGAAGAAGGCCGAAGGTGAAGTGCAGACGGAAGTCGGCAAGGCCAAGGACGCCGTCCGCGACGCCCTGAAGCATTGAGTTCGACCGGACCCCAAGACCGGTCCGGCCAGACCCGCCCCAGCGATGGGGCGGGTCTGTTCATGTGGGTTTTGGTCAGGCCGAGAAGCAGAAGAGGCGGAGCAGCCCGCAGCATGCCCCTATGCCGTGGAGGCTTGGCGCCGCGCCGAGGAGCCGTTCACCACGCCAGCGGTGCGGCCGCTGCCGACACGCTGCGCTCACGCCCCGACCGAGAGCTTGGCGATTGCGAGGGCGGTGCCGCTTCGACGGTATTTGCTGCCCACCATTTCGGCGACCGGCACCCCAGGCCGTCATATGGATCATGCGTCTTGCAGAACCATTCGATACGGCCATTCCTGGTATGCCCGAAATCGCCCCAATTCCCGCAACCGGCATGCTCGCAATAATGCTCCCAACCCGGGTCGACGAAAACGGGAGATGAGTAGAGGGGATCGATCACGGCTCAATGCTCCGGCCATTCTCTCCCGCTCCGGCGCCGGAGTTTGTCGATATGGACGAAGCGCTCCACGCCGCCGGCGACCATGCACATGCCGCGGTAATCCATGGCGTCGACCTGGCTCTCGAATGCCGCAGGGATATGGATCGAGGGCAGGCAATGGATGTCGGGGCAGCCGTCTTCGCCGCCGGCCTGGCGCGCGAGGTACAGCGCGTCGAGCAGCAGGTCGAGATCCTCAACCGTCTGCGTGGTCGGATCCCAATGGCCCAGGACCCGGCCCGTCAGCCGGTCGAAGATCTCCGTATGGTTGCGGGGATAGCTGCTGGGTTGGGCGGCCAGCGGTGGGCCCGCATCGCGAGGGTCAAATCGAGCAACCATGACGCGTTCCTCGGTCAGTGATGTTCTATTTTTGTTCTAGTCCTCGCCAGCGTGAGGAGTCGAGTCTTTTCGCAAGATGCGGCGGGTCGCAGGACGGTCACGGGTATCCGAAATGGGATCAGCAGGGGCTCCGGACCTGCCGACGACCCCGACCCTGGGCTGGTGCGCCGGCGCCGCACCAGCGCCATACTTCCCTGTGTGAATCGAATTCGGATTTCAGACACCAATTGCAGGGGAGGAGGCGCTATGGCGACGATCAACGGAACGCCTGTCGCGGACTTGCTCGATGGCACGCCCGACGCAGACACGATCATTGGCTTCGGTGGAGATGACTTGCTGTTGGGGCGCGGCGGCGACGACAAAATCGACGGCAGCATCGGCAACGACCGCGTCGAGGCCGGCGATGGAAATGACACCGTCCTCGGTGGAGCGGGGGACGACGCGCTCTCCGGAGGAGATGGCGGGGACATCCTGCGCGGCGGCGACGGTTCCGACACGCTGGACGGCGGCAACGGTGATGACAGGTTGGAGGGAGGAACCGGCCCTGGCCTTGATAGCCTCAATGGCGGTAACGGCAGCGACATCCTGGTCGCTGGTTCCGGAGGCTCCAGCATGGACGGTGGTGCCGGAAGTGATGTGTTCATAGCCGGTGCCGGCAAAGACCAGATGTTCGGTAATGAATTTGCCAGTGATGGAAGCGACAGGATTTCGTACGAGAACTCAACAGCCGCTGTGGATATAAATCTGTTGAGACATACGGCTGTTGGCGGGTATGCGACTGGGGATACGTTTAGTGGAGCTCTTGGAGTTATTGGATCGGATTTCGACGACAGAATAACGGGAGACGGAAATACCAATTGGATCTCGGGAGGCGCCGGGGATGACGTGCTTTGGGGTAGCCTGAGACTCAACCTAGCCGGCCCATCCCCGTCAAACGGTGATGTCCTGAGTGGCGGCGATGGCAATGATCGATTGCTCAATGGAGAGGGTAGCGATTCGTTCAATGGAGGCGATGGGGTCGACTGGGTGTATTATGAAACTACAGAACTAAAGACTGGGGCTACTGTTAATCTTCTGACGGGGGTCGGAGGAGTTTTTTCATTCGAGCATGACACCTATTTCAGTATCGAGAATGTCTATGGATCAGCGTTCGCCGATAAATTTACGGGCAATGCGCAGACAAATGTTTTGTATGGAGGCCTCTCCTCGGACACTCTGACGGGCGGCCGGGCAAACGACTACTTCCTGTACCGTGCCGTGAGTGAAAGCACCGTGGCCGCCGCGGGCCGCGACACCATCACCGACTTCTCGCATGCCGAGGGCGACAAGATCGACCTGCGGCCGATCGACGCCGACGGCAATGGCGCCAATGGCAACACCGCTTTCACCTTCACACCGGGCGGCGTGTTCTCCGGCTCCGGCCATGAGGTGATCGTCCAAGGGGCCGGGGCCGGAATCTACACCGTCCTGGCCGACGTCAACGGCGACAAGGTCGCCGACATGGCGATCACCGTACACTCAGCCACGGCGCTGGTGGCGGCCGACTTCCTGCTTTAGCCGGGATCGATCGAGATCATGGCGACGCATGGCGCGTCGCCACGACGGACGGCCGCGCTCACCCCAGGAAGGCCCGCATCAGGCCTGCGATCTGGTCGGGGGCTTCGTCGAGGGCGAAATGGCCGGCGTCGAGCATATGCACCTTCGCCTCGGGCACGTCGGCCTTGAAGGCGTCGCACTCCGCCACCGCGAAGGACGGGTCGTAGCGGCCCCAGACCAGCAGGCTGCGCGGCTTGTCCCGGCGCAGCCAAGCCTGTGGTCGAAGGTGTAGGCGAACTGCTCGCGCGGCGGCGCATCGGAATATCCGAAGCCCGGAAAGTCGGGTGCGATCAGGTGATAGCCATCGGCCAGGCGCTACAGCAGCGGCTCGAACATCCGCGACGATGACGGGAAGCCGTTTCGATGTCACATTCCTGAAAGGCTATGACGGCAGCGGTGGCTATGACCATTCCGTCGCCTATGAGGGACGGCTGAGTCCCGACGGAATGGAGATCGAGGACCGCTGGAGCATCTGGGGCAGTTGGTCCGGAACGTTCCTGATGGTCCGCGCAGGCGTGCAGAGGGTGGCCGCCGCACGCCGCCGCTTCGCCCTGATCTGATCCGGGCGGCCGTCTTGGTCGGCGCTACGGCCGTGGTTTCGACGTGATCGCCGGCATGCGCGGCAACGGCTGCACCGCGGGCGTCTGGATCTGCGGCGCGCGCGGCTGCAGCCCCTGGGAGGAGAGCGATGGCCGCGGCTGCACCAAGGTGTTGGGAGACGGCTGAATCTTCGGCCGGCCCGCCTGGATCGGCGGCGATCCTTGCCCCGGCAGGCATGGCGAGCCGATGGCGTTCGGGTCGGTGATGCATTGTGCGCTGGCGGGCGGTGCCGCGGCCCCGATGGAGAGGGCGATGGCCGCCGCGAGGAAGACCATTTTCATGTCAGTGATATCTACCGCGATCCGGCGAATTCAATCCCGTGGCGCATTCTGCCGGTCTTGCGGCGCATGGCCCGAAAGGTCGGATATATGACCTTCGGGCTATCCCAGCGGGGGCGCAATCTCCGGCATGAGCGCTGGCTGACCCGGCGCAAACGACGGGATGCCGGCCCGTGGCCATTGCGGTGAAGGTCAACGATCGCATCGCTTCCGACCCCACAGGACCGTCACGGCGGGGGCTGCTGGCGGCCGGAGCCGTCCTGGCGCTGGGCGGTATCGTGTCCGGGGCAAAGCGGCCGGCGCTGGCCCGGGGATACGACGCCTCCGGGATCAAGGCGCTGGTGTTCGACGTCTACGGCACCTGCACCGATTATTGGGGCACCATCACCCGCGAGGGTCAGGTCCTCAATCGCAGCAAGGGGCTGGATATCGACTGGGCCGCGCTGGCGACCGGTTGGCATGGATTGTTTCCGCCGGGCTTCGCCGCCGTGCGCGACGGCCAGCGGCCCTGGCAAAGCTTCGCGTCGCTTCGCCGCGAGGCGCTGGACGATGTCGTGCGGCAGCGCGGCATCCAGGGCCTCAGCGACGACGAATTGGCGGAGATCAACGCCGTCTGGCAACGCGTGGAGCCGTGGCCCGACACGGTGCCGGGGCTGCAGCGTCTGAAGCGTGGCTATACCCTGGCCACTCTGTCCAACGCCGATATGGCCGATATGGTGAAGCTGGCCAAGCACAGGGACCTGCCCTGGGATGTGATCCTGACCGCCGAACTGGCGCAGGCGGTGAAGCCCGATCCGCGGGTCTACCAGCTTGCACCCCGGTATCTCGGCCTGCGGCCGGACGAGATCATGATGGTCGCCTGCCACAAGCTCGACCTGCAGGGGGCCAAGGCCCAGGGCTTCCGCACCGCCTTCATCCCCCGCCCGCTGGAGGCGGGGCCGGACGGGCGGGTCGACACCGCCGCCGACCCGCGCTTCGACCTGCAGGCGGCGAGCCTGTTGGACCTCGCCGACCTGCTGGCCGCCTGAGCCGGACCTTCCGATCGGTCGACCTTCGCTCTCACCCCAGGAAGGTTCGCATCAGGCCGGCGATCTGGTCGGCGGCCTCGTCGAGGGCGAAATGGCCGGCGTCGAGCACATGCACCTCCGCCTCGGGCACGTCGGCCTTGAAGGCATCGCACTCCGCCACCGCGAAGGACGACGGGTCGTAGCGGCCCCAGACCAGCAGGCTGCGCGGCTTGTCCCGGCGCAGCCAGGCCTGTGGTCGAAGGTGTAGGCGAACTGTTCGCGCGACGGCGCATCGGAATATCCGAAGCCCGGAAAGTCGGGCGCGATCAGGTGATAGCGATCGGCCAGGCGCTGCCGCAGCGGCTCGAACTTCCGCGACGATGACGGGAAGCCGTTTCGATGTCACATTCCTGAAAGGCTATGACGGCA
>NZ_JBYRFX010000178.1:0-12569 GCF_057815775.1 Inquilinus sp. | reverse complement strand
CTCACCGTCCGAGCCGGCGTTTGCGGGGACAGCCTCGTCCATTCGCGCGCGGGCGCGCGCAGACCCCTCCCCCTGCCCCCCTCCCGCAAGGGGAGGGGGGACTGAGAAAGATTGCGCTTCGCCCACTGGCACGATCCGCCCCAGCACGGCGCCCGGCGTCGCATCCTGGTCGGCCGGGATCAGGATTTCGGCCAGCACGCCGGAGCAGGGCGCCGGCACCTCGACCGCGACCTTGTCGGTTTCCAGCTCGACCAGCGGGTCGCCCTCGCGCACGGCATCGCCGACCGCGGCGAACCAGCTGCGCACCGCCGCCTTGGTGCCCTCCTGCTGGATCGGCGCCAGGACATCGGTGCCGGTGATCTCGATCGTGTCGGCCATGTCAGAACCCGACCAACTCGAGGATCCGGTCGCGGATGCGGTCGACCGAGGGCACCGCGGCGTCGAGCAGCGCCGGATTATGCGGGCTGGGAATGTCCGGCATGGTCAGCCGCGCCACCGGGGCGTCGAGGTCCATGAACGCCTCCTCCGCCACCACCGCCGCGATCTCGGCGCCGAAACCGCCGGTGCGAAGATCCTCATGCACGATCAGGCAGCGGCGGGTGCGGGCGATCGAGGCCAGGACGGCCGCGCTGTCCCATGGCATCAGCGTGCGCAGGTCGATCACCTCGACCGACCGGCCGCTGCGGCGCGCCGCCTCCTCCGCCCGTTCGACCATGGCGCCCCAGGTGACGATGGTCAGGTCGCGGCCCGCCATCGTGGTCCGGGCCCGGCCGAAGGGCAACACATAGTCGTCGCCGGGATAGGGCCGGCGGGCCCAGACGGCGTCGAGCATGGCGCGGTGTTCCAGGAACATCACCGGGTCGTCGCCGCGCAAAGCCGCCCGCAGCAGCCCGACCGCGTCCTCGGCGTTGGACGGCACCGCCACCTTCCAACCCGGCGCGTGCACGAACTGCACCTCGTTGGTCTGGCTGTGCCAGGGGTCGCCGCATTTGAAGAATCCGACCGGCATGCGCAGCACCATCGGCGCGGCGAAGCGGTTGTTGGTGCGCCAGCGCAGCGTGCCGCAATCGTTGATCTGCTCCATCGCCGGGTCGGCGTATTTGCGGAACTGGATCTCCGGCACCGGCAGCAGCCCGGCAAGAGCGAGACCGACGGAGCGGCCGACAATGCCCTCCTCCGACAGGCTGGTGTCCATCACCCGGTCGGCGCCGTGCTTCGCCTGCAGCCCCAGGGTGACCGCATGGACGCCGCCCTTCGGCCCGATGTCCTCGCCGAGCACCAGCATGCGCGGATTGGCCGACAGTTCATGGTCCAGGGTGCGGCGGATGGCGGTGACCATGTTGATCCGCGGCCCCTCCGGCTGCGGTGCCTCGTGCCCGGCCGCGGGAACGATGCCCTGGCCGCGCAGGCCGCCCATGATCTGTTTCTGGTCGTCGGAAAAGACGTGACGGGTCACCGTGGCCGCGTCGGCCACCGGCCGGGCCTCGGCCTGCACGCGAGCCGCCTGCACCGAAGCTTCCGCCTCGGCCGCCAGCGCATTCCATTCGGCCGGGTCCAGCACCGCCGGAACCAAAAAATCCTTCAGCTTCGGCAGCGGGTCGCGGGCCCATTCCGCCGCCACCACCGCCTCGGACTTGTAGGTCTGGGTGTCCTGGAAGCTGTGGCCCTCCAGCCGCGGCACCTTGAGCCGCAGCAGGCAGGGGCCGCGGCTGTCGCGGACATGGGCGACGGCGGCATCGACCAGCCGGGCGGCCTCGGCCGGGTCAGTGCCGTCGCCGGCCAGGATGTGCAGGCCGCGGAAGCTGGCGAGGTTGGCGGCGATGTTGCCGCCGGGGGTCTGGAACTGGGACGGCACCGAGATGCCGTAGCCATTGTCCTCGATATAGAACAGCACCGGCAGGTGCTGGGTGGTGGCGATGGTCAGCGCCGACCAGAAGCCGTTGGTGGCGACCGAGGCGTCGCCGCCCAGGGCGACGCCGATGGCGCGGTCGCAGGCCGGATCGTGCAGCACGGTGCGGCCGTATTCGATCGCCTGGGCCCAGCCGGTGGTCGGGGTGTACTGGGTGCCGACACCACCGCACATCGGCAGCGCCGACGGGCCGGAGAGGTTGGGGTGGTTGAACACCACGCCAATGTCGCGGCCGGCGGAATAGCCCTGGTCGCGCGCCATGGACGACCCGAGCGCGTCGGCCAAATCGACGCCGAGGGTCAGCAGGATCGGCCGCGACCGGTAATAGCCGCAGATCGCGTCCTTCGGATCGGTCAGCCGCGTGCCCAGCAGGATCTGCGCCAGGTCGTGGCCGCGGGCGGAAAACTGGTAAAGCACCTTCTTCTGCGGCACCAGCACCGTCTCCTCCAGCGCATCGAGGGCGCGCGAGACGTGCAGCAGATGGGCGACGCGGCGCCAGTCGAAGCCGGGATCCGGCGTGTTCGCCAGCATGACGTGATTGGCGGTGGGACGGGGCTGGAAGGCGAGAGCGGTCACGGTGTCGTCCTTCGAAGGCTTCTGACCCGACGCGCAGGGCGCATCTCCTGGGAAAAGGATGCGCCCGCCTCAGGGAAAAGTTTTGCCGAAGGCGGTTGGGAAACGGGCAATGCTGGGTATATTCTACCTTCAGATGGCCGAATGGAGTGATTTTATGCCTGGAGAGGGCGAAGAGCTGGACCGGTTCGAGCGCGCCATCCTGGCGGCGCTGCAGCGCAATGCCCGGCAGAGCGTGCAGGAGCTAGCCGACGCCATCGGCCTGTCGACCTCGCCGACCTGGCGGCGGCTGAAGGCGCTGGAGGAGCGCGGTGTGATCAAGGACTACGTCGCCCGGGTCGACCCGGCCAAGCTGGGCTTCGGCGAGACCGCCTTCGCCCATGTCACCCTGGCCAAGCATGATGGCGAGCAGATCGCGGCCTTCGAGAAGACCATCGCCGACCGGCCGGAGGTGCTGGAGTTCTATTCGATGACCGGCTCGGCCGACTACATCCTGCGGATCGTGACCCGCAGCCCGCTGGACTATGAGAAGTTCCTGAAGGAGGTGGTGTTCACCAGCCCTGCGGTGCAGCACATCAGCTCGAACTTCGCCCTGCGCGAGATCAAGAACAGCGTGGCGATTCCGGTTTAGAGCGCTGGATCAGGCTTCAAGTTTTATTTTATTGTCATTGCCGGGCTTGACCCGGCAATCCAGGGGCCACCAAGAGCTGTTCTTGAAAGCCCCGGGATCCTCGGGTCAAGCCCGAGGATGACAAGTAAAAATGGCACTGGGCCCCCTCACCCCGAGAGGTCGGCTCCCGTCGCGTCCAGGATGGCCTCGACGTTGCCGACGGAGTCGGCGGCGAACCGGCCGTAGCCGCGCCATTGAGGTTCGGCCCGGCCGCTAGCCAAACATCCATCGGAAGGAACGCCCGGGCGCTCCGTGCCGTTCGGCATGTGAGCTCGAACCGAACCGGTTGGGAAGCCCGATGACCACGCCGCCGCTGACGGAAGACGGGCATGGCCGCGACGCGGAGTCGCCGGTCGAGATTCCACGGCGTGGATGGCAGGACATCCTGTGGCGAGTCTGGACCGAGATCGGCGACGATCGCGTCTTCGCCCTCGCCGCTGGCGTCGCCTACTACGCTCTTCTGGCCCTGTTTCCCGCGATCGGCGTGATCGTGTCGCTCTATGGCTTCCTGGCCGATCCGGTGACCGTCGAGCAGAATATCGGCAACCTCGCCTTCATCCTGCCCAGTGGCGGGTTGCAGCTGATCGGGGACCAGCTGCACCGCATCACCAGCCAGCCCAGCCAGGCCCTGGGCATCGTCTTCTTCACCAGCCTCGCCATCTCGCTGTGGAGTGCGAATGCCGGGGTGAAGGCCTTGTTCGATGCGCTGAACGTCGTCTATGGCGAGACCGAGAAGCGCAGCTTCTTCCGGCTCAACGCCGTCTCGCTGCTGTTCACCCTGCTGGCCCTGGTGTTCGTCGTCCTGGCCCTGGTCGGCGTCATCGTCGTTCCGATCGTCCTGGCCTTCGTCGGTCTGGAATCGGTCGCCGGCACCCTGGTCTGGCTGCTGCGCTGGCCTGCCCTTCTGCTGCTGACGATCGTCGGGCTGTCGCTGCTGTACCGGTTCGGCCCGAGCCGCCGGCATGCCCGCTGGCAATGGATCAGCTGGGGCAGCACGGTCGCGGCCCTGATCTGGATCGGCGGATCGATGCTGTTCTCCTGGTACGTCGCACGGTTCGGCAGCTACGACGCGACCTATGGTTCGCTCGGGGCCGTCGTCGCCTTCCTCACCTGGATCTGGCTGTCGACCGTCGTCTTCCTGATCGGCGCCGAGCTGAACGCGGAAGCCGAGCACCAGACGGCCCGCGACAGCACCGTGGGCGGCGACAAACCGATGGGCCGGCGGGGCGCCGTCATGGCGGATACGCTCGGGAAGACGGCCCCCTGGCACGGCGACGCATCGACGAACTGAACGATCAACTGCGGTACGCCGGCTCCTCCTCGTCCAGGATCTCCTTGACGTTGTCGAGGTGGTCGGCGGCGAAGCTGATGTAGCCGCGCCATTGCTGTTCGGTCAGCCGGGCGACGTCGTCCGGCAGCACACGCAGGGGCTGGCCGGTGCCGTAGCAGGTGATCAGCGTCTCGGCCGCGCGTTCGAAATAGTACAGCTCGTCGAAGGCGTCCGCGACGGTGGCGCCGATCACCAGCACGCCGTGGTTGGCCATCAGCAGTACTGTCTTGCCTTCGGTCATCAGCGCGGCCTGGCGGTCGCCCTCCTCATCCGACAAAGCCATGCCGGCGAAACCGTCATCGACCGCCACCCGGCCGAAGAAGCGGGCCGTGTTCATGTCGATCGGGTGCATCGTGCTGTCGGCCAGGCTGGCCAAAGCGGTGGCGTATTTCGAATGCAGGTGCATGACGCAGCGGGCATGCGGCAGCCGCGCATGCAGCCGGGCGTGCAGGTACCAGGCGGTGGGATCCGGCGCGTCCGGCTTGTCCAGCGTGGTCGGGTCGTGCGCGTCGAGCAGCAGCAGGCTGCCGGCGGTGACCCGCGAGAAGTGCAGCCGGCACGGGTTGATCAGGAAACGCGACCCGTCTTCGGAGACCGCGGCGCTCATGTGGTTGGCGATGGATTCATGCATGCCGAGCCGGGCGAACCAGCGGAAGGCGGCGGCCAGATCCACCCGGGCCTCGGTGTGCGCCGCGGGCACGGGCGCGGCGGCGGTGTGCAGCAATGCCGTCATCGACGGGACCTCCTTGCTCAACGCTGGGCGAGTTCCCAGGCGGGGTGGATCCAGACCGGCGCATCGTCGCGCGCCAGCGGCGTCCGGCCGCGGATCAGGTCGCTGACCTTTTCCGCGATCATGATGGTCGGCGCGTTGGTGTTGCCGCTGACGATCGCCGGCATCACCGAGGCGTCGACCACGCGCAGGCCGGCCACGCCATGGACCCGGCACTGTTCGTTGACCACGGCGCCGACGCCCTGCCCCATGCGGCAGGTGCCGACCGGGTGGTAGCAGGTCTCGATCCCCTGGCGGAGATAGGCGTCGATCTCGTCATCGGTCCGCACATCCGGGCCGGGATAGATCTCGTCGCCGCGATAGGGCGCCAGCGCCGGCTGGGCCAGGATCTCGCGGGTCAGCCGGACGGAGTTGCGCAGGTCGATGCGGTCCTGCGCCTCCTTCAGGTAGTTGAAGCGGATCGCCGGCGGCGCGGCCGGGTCGGCCGAGCGGATCTTCACAGACCCCAGGCTCTGTGGCCGCATCAGGTCGATATGCACCTGGAAGGAATGGCCGCCGACATCCTCGACCGTGCCGGGCTTGATCGCGATCGGCATGAAGGTCAGCTGCAGATCGGGGTGTTCGATCCCCTGCCGGCTGCGGATGAAGCCGCCGGCCTCGAAATGGTTGGACGCCGCCGGCCCGGACTTGCCGGCGAACCAGCGCAGCCCGGTCATCAGCTTGCGGGCGCCGCGATTGACCCCGTACAGCGACACCGGCTGCAGGCTGTGGTGCTGGATGACGATATCAGGGTGGTCGTTCAGGTTGGCGCCGACACCGGGCAGATCGACCTCCGGCCGGATGCCCAGCGCCTTCAGCTCCTGCGCCGCGCCGATGCCGGACAGCTGCAGGATCTGCGGCGAGTTGATCGCCCCGCCGGACAGGATCACCTCGGCCTCGGCCCTGGCCATGTTCACCTGGTCCCGGTGCACATAATCGACGCCGACGGCCCGGCCGCGGTCGAGGACGATGCGACGGACCAGGGCGCCGGTCAGCACGGTGAGGTTCGGACGGTCCCGCGCCGGTGTCAGATAGGCCCGCGCCGCACTCCAGCGCCGGCCGCCGCCGGTGGTGCGGTCGATCCGGCCGAAACCTTCCTGGCGCTCGCCATTGACGTCGTCGGTCAGGCCATAGCCGGCCTGCTGCCCCGCCCGGAGGAAGGCCGCGGTCAGCGGCGAGGCGCCGGGATCCGGCGCGAACACCGACAGCGGCCCGTCGCCGCCATGATAGGCATCGCCGCCCAGGCTGTGCCGCTCCGCCCGCTTGAAATAGGGCAGCACGTCGGCATAGCCCCAGCCGCGCAGCCCGATCTGCGCCCAGGCATCGTAGTCGCGGGCATGGCCGCGAATATAGACCATGCCGTTGATCGAGGACGATCCGCCCAGCACGCGGCCGCGCGGATGGGTCAGCCGGCGGCCGTCGAGATACGGCTCCGGGTCCGACACGTAGTTCCAGTTGAACCGGTCGGAGGACAGCAGGTTGCCGATCGCGGCCGGCATGTGGATCTGCCAGCTGCGGTCGGCCGGGCCGGCCTCGAGCAGCAGCACCCTGACCGCCGGGTCCTCGGTCAGCCGCGCCGCCAGGACGCAGCCGGCCGAGCCGGCACCGACGATGACGTAGTCATATCGCTTGGTGGTGGCCATCGCCGGGGTTCTCGTCAGGCGGCTTCGGGGCGGATCGCCTGGTGGCACAGCCGGTGGAAGTGGCGCACCAGGTGCTCGCTGCGATTGTCCGGCGTCTCGCCGATGATGTAGCGGCCATGGGTGAAGCCCATCGACCGCAGCCCCTTCTGGTTCGAGATGTTGAGCTGGATGTCCTCCGGCCCGAGATCCTGGTTCATCCAGCGGATGCAGGCCTTGGTCACCTCCGGCAGCGCGCGGCCTTCCGGGCCGTAATAGCCGAAGCGCAGGATCGAGGTCTCCGGCCCGGTCGGGATCATGATGAAGGTGCCGACCACGTCGGAATAGGGGAAGGCGTAGATCGTCGCGTTCGGCCACAGCCCGAGGTTGAAGAACCAGTCGGTCTGCCAGGTCGCGCCTTCCAGCGGCACGCCATAGGCCTCGGTGACGTTCTGCTTCGGCGGGCCGATATAGGTCCACCAGTCGCCGCGCGGTGTCAGCTCATAGCCGTCGAAATCGATCAGCTGGGCCAGTTCGCGATGCACCGGGCCGGAATAGGTGAAGTGATAGCCCTCGATCGAATTCTCCTGGATCACTTTCCAGTTGGCCGCCACCGGCACGTCGACCTCCTCGATCAGCACCAGCCGGTCGAGATCGGGCAGGAAGCGCCGGGCCTCGGCCTCGGCGCCCGGCGCCATCTCGGCGATCGGCTGGGCCGCGGGGTCGAGATTGACGAAGACGAAGGAGGCGAAGACCTCGACCCGCACCGGCTTCAGCCCGTGATTGGCCTTGTCGAAATTGGTCAGGCATTCCGTGCGCGGCGCCCCGCGCAGGGCACCGTCGAGGCCATAGGTCCAGGCGTGGTAGCCGCAGGTGATCGCCCGGGCCTTGCTGCGCCGGGTTTCGACCAGGCGGTTGCCGCGGTGCTGGCAGACATTGTGGAAGCCGCGGATCTGGCCGTCGGCCGCCCTCATCACGATCACGCTCTGGTCGAGGACCGTCTCCATCACCACGTCGCCGGTCTCACGGAAATCGTTGAGATGGCCGACCAGGTGCCAGGACTTCAGGAAGATCTTCTCGCGTTCTTCCCGATAGATCGCTTCATCGTAGAAGAACGGGGCGGGGAGGGAAAATCCGGCAGCCTGGTCGGCCGCGCTCCACACGGGTTCGGTGATGCCCATCGTGTTCTCCTTGTCCGGGCCCGGTCTTCGCCGGGGACCCGCTGGCTTGGCGTTGACCGGAGAATGGGTGAAGCCGCGGGACCCGACCTGTCCTATCTCGCTATGCCGATGTCGATTTTTGTCCATCTCGTACAGGCCAGTGGTGGCATGCTGGAGCGATGCACAGGCTGGCCTTCCTGATCCTGCCGGAGTTCTCGGCCCTCGGCCTCGCCGCGGCGATCGAGCCGCTGTTCGTCGCCAACTGGCTGGCGCAGGAGCGGCTGTTCGCCTGGACCGTGGTTTCGGCCGACGGCAAGCCGGTGCGGGCCAGCAACGGCGCCGTCACCCCGGTCGACGGCGATTTGGAGGCCGCGGAGGACTGCCGGACGATCTTCGCCCTGGCCAGCTTCGAATCCTCGACCGCCGCCCGGCACCGGCCGGTGCTGCAGCGGCTGCGCCGCCTCGCCCGCTTCGGCGTCGAGATCGGCGGCATCGAGAACGGCAGCCAGGCCCTGGCCGAGGCCGGGCTGCTGGACGGCCATGTCGCGGCGATCCACTGGGACAACCTGACCGGGTTCCAGGAGCGCTATCCTGCGGTGCGCGCCGTGCCGCAGCTCTATGCCTTTTCCGGCGACCGCATCACCTGCGCCGGCGCCGCGGCGATCCTCGACATGATGGCCGCCTGGATCGGCCGACACGGCGATGCCGGGCTGGCCGGCGAGGTCGCCGAGCACCTGCTGCTCGGCCGAATCCGCGCGCCGGAGACCGAGCAGACCATGCTGGGCGAGGCGGCGCGGCACACCCCCGACCCGGCGGTGGCGCAGGCGCTGGCGATCATGCGTGACAGCATCGACGAGCCCCTGCCCTGCGGCGCGATCGCCGGCCGCGCCGGCCTGTCGCTGCGCCAGCTGGAACGGCGGTTCAAAGCGGAGCTCGGGCGATCGGTGCAAAGCCAGTACACGCTGCTGCGCATGGCCAAGGCGCACCAGCTGCTGCAGCAGACCGAGCTGAGCGTCACCGAGATCGCCTTTTCCTGCGGCTTCCCCTCGCCCGAATACTTCTCGCGCCGCTACCGCGCCCAGTTCGGCTGCCGGCCCAGCGCCGACCGCCGGCAATCCACCACCGCACCAGTGCTGCGCCAAAAGCCGGACCGCCGGCCTGCGGCGAAGATTCATTGACCGACCGATCAGAGAATTCTTGATCTCCACGGCCGATGCTCCGACGCTGGGCCGGGATGAATAGCGAACGGAATGGAGATCATGGCCCGCACCCGCGCCCATGATTACGACGAGAAGCGACAGGCGATCCTGCACCGGACGGCGGAGCTGTTCGCGCGGCACGGCTTCACCGGCGCGTCGATCACCATGATCGCCGAGGCCTGCGGCATGTCGAAGGCCCTGCTGTATCATTATTACCGCGACAAGGAAGCGGTGCTGTTCGACATCCTGTCGGACCATCTGGCGACGCTGATCGCGGCGGTGGAGGAAGCGGCGGCGGAGACGCAGAGCGCCCGCGACCGGCTGCACGCCATCGTCGCCGCCCTGCTCGAATCCTATCGCGACGCCGATGCCGAGCACCAAGTGCAGATCACAAGCCTGAAGCTGCTGCCGGCCGACAAGCAGGAACGGCTGAAGGAGATGGAGCGCACGCTGGTGCGGATCTTCTCAAACGTGCTGGCCCAGGCGGTGCCGCAGGCGGCGCAGGACCGCACGCTGCTGATGCCGTTGACCATGTCGCTGTTCGGCATGCTGAACTGGCACTATCTGTGGTTCCGCGAGGGCAAGGGGCTGAGCCGCGCCGACTACGCCAAACTGGCCACCGAGATGGTGCTGTCCGGCGCCGCGAACGCCGTGGCGGCGGTGCAGCCACCCGGCCGCAAGACCCGCAAGCAGGTCGAGACCGCCTGAACCGGGTGCCGGCGGTCAGGCCGGCTCTTCACCGTCTCCACTTTGCTCCAGTTTGACGCGCAGCGCCGACATGACCCGGCGCGTCGTTTCGATGTCCTCGACCGGAATGCCATCCGCCAGCGCGTTGACCCAGGGCGCCTGCAGGCGCATGGCGGCGTCGAATATCTGCTGCCCCTTGTCCGTCAGCACCACGAGCTGTGCCCGCCGGTGATGCGGGTTGGGCTCGAACGCCACCAGCCCGTCGGCCGCCAGATCGTTGACGATGCGCTGGACGTTCTGCCGGTTGGCCTCCATGTCGCGCGCCAGCCACGCGACCGGCTGCGGCCGGTCTGCCAGGAGGACGGCCGCGAGAATCTGCCAGCGGGCGCTGGTCAGGCCGAGGGGCGCGACCAGCCGGTCGCCCGCGGCGAGCATGCGGCTGTTCAGCCTGAACAGATCGAGGATCAGGTCCGTCACGGCCGTTCCGGCAGGGGTTCGCGTCGGCTCGCTCATTCGTCACCATACGATTTATTTGACATCATGATGTCAATTTACTACGTATCCATGGCACCATATCGACATCATCTAACCATATCGAACGGAGCATGCCATGCCGCAGATACGCCCCCTGGACCCTGCCTTCCCGATCGAGCGGCAGATCGCCATCGACGCCGCCCCCGTCATCCTCGTGAACGTCTTTACGCTCGACCCGGCGGATGAGGAGATTTTCCTCAAGGCCTGGACGGACGATGCGGCGTTCATGAAGCGGCAGCCGGGCTTCATTTCGGCCCAGCTCCACCGTGCCCTCGGCGACAGCCCGACCTATCTCAACCACGCCGTGTGGGAGACGACGGCCGATTTCCGGGCCGCCTTCACCCATCCGGAGTTCCGGGCGAGGCTCTCGGCCTATCCCGCCTCGGCCGTCGCCTCCCCCCATCTGTTCCAGAAGGTCGCCATTCCCGGCATCTGCGTGGCCTAGGCGCCGGGCCGCCCGCCACCATTTGCGCCGAGCGGGATTGCCGCTATTCCTAGCGCCATGCCCCGCACCGCCTTGCGCCGAATCCTGCAGACCCTGAAGACCGAGCCGTCGCGGACCTGGTCGATCATCATCACCGTCTATGGCGATGCCATCGTGCCGCGCGGCGGGTCGCTGTGGCTGGGCACGCTGTCCGCCTTCCTGCATGCGATCGACATCGGCGACGGCGTGGTGCGCACGGCGATGTCGCGGCTGGCGGCCGATGGCTGGCTGGAACGCAGCCGGGTCGGTCGCAACAGCTTCTACCGCCTGGGCGACAAGGGCCGGGAGACGTTCCGGTCGGCGACGCAGCACATCTACAACGCCCATCCGCCGGCCCCAGGGCGCGGCTTCGAACTGGTGCTGTTGGGCACAGGGGTGGAGCGGGATGCGGCGCGGTCAGCGCTGCAGCAGGCCGGCTTCGGCACCGCTGCCCCCGGCGTCTGGGTGGCACCGGCCGGCACGCCGATCCCGCCTGAAGCGGCCGATGCGCTGCGCCTGGACGCCACGGCCGATGCCGAGACCGGCCGCCGGCTGGCGGCACTGAGCTGGAAGCTGGACGAGACCGCCGCCGCCTATCACCGCTTCCGGACGGCGTTCGAGCCACTGCAGGCGGCGCTGGCGACGGGCGGTGCCCTGTCCGACCTGGACAGCTTCATCGCCCGCATCCTGCTGATCCATGACTGGCGCCGCATCATCCTGCGCGACCCGATCCTGCCGGCTGATTTGCTGCCGCCGGACTGGCCCGGCGCCGCCGCCCGCGCCCTGTGCGCCGACCTGTACCACCGGCTGCTGCCGGCCTCCGAACGCTGGCTCGACACCCATGGCCAGACCGAATCCGGCCCCCTGCCCCCGCCCGGCCCGGAGCTGCAGGCCCGGTTCCGGTAAGGACGCTCGGCCCCATCGGCGTAGGTTGGGTTCGCGTTTGCGAACCCAACATCCCGCGACAAGGACCACTGTTGGGTTCGCAAGAGAGCGAACCCAACCTACGATATGTTACGAAAAATATTGACCGCACTTTATTCTGTGACATATGATCTCCTCAAGATCAGGGAGGATGCTGGACGCCATGTACACGCAGGCCCTCAATGCCACCGCCGATACGTCCCCCCGTCCTGTCGAGGACGCAGCCCTCGCCGTCCGCTTCCAGGAGCGGGTCGATGCCGAGGAGCGGATCGAGCCGAATGACTCGATGCCCGAGGCCTATCGCAAGACGCTGACGCGGCAGATCTCCCAGCACGCCCAGTCCGAGATCGTCGGCATGCTGCCCGAGGGCAACTGGATCACCCGTGCCCCGTCGCTGCGGCGCAAGGCGGCGCTGCTGGCCAAGGTGCAGGATGAGTGCGGCCACGGCCTGTATCTCTACGCCGCGGCGGAGACGCTGGGCACGGCGCGGGAGGAGCTGGTCGACCAGCTGCTGTCCGGCCGGGCCAAATACTCCTCGATCTTCAACTACCCGACCCTGACCTGGGCCGATATCGGCGCCATCGGCTGGCTGGTCGACGGCGCCGCGATCATGAACCAGATCCCGCTGTGCCGCTGCTCCTACGGCCCCTATGCCCGCGCCATGATCCGGGTGTGCAAGGAGGAGAGCTTCCACCAGCGCCAGGGCTACGAGATCATGGTCACCCTGGCCCG
>NZ_JBYRFX010000177.1:0-2678 GCF_057815775.1 Inquilinus sp. | reverse complement strand
TCCCGCGCGAACTGACCCTGGCGGAGCGGGCCGAAGCCGACCGACAACGGCGCCGCGAGGCCCTGGAACTCGCGCGTGCGGAGAATGCCCGCGTCGCGGAGCGGTACCGGCAGCGGATGATCGAGGCCGACAAACAACGCTCCTGAGGCGGGGCGCGCCGGCGGTTGCCGACACGCTGCCGCCCGTCCTTCGCCGTCATCGCGAGCGCCGCGACGCGATCCAGTCGTGCCGGGGCAGACCGCACAGGCGGCGGCAGTCTGGATCGCCACGCCCTTCGGGCTCGCGATAACGGTGAGAGGGCGAGGCCGGTTCACTTCGGACGTAGCTTGGGTTCGCAATCTCCCCCCTCCCCTTGCGGGAGGGGGAGAGTGGAAAGCAGGAGTCGCTTAAAGATGGTCGACTTCTGAAAAGGTCTCGCAAGCGGCGGGACCACGCATTGGTCCTACCGGGCGCGAGTGCCGCGCCCGATCCGCCTCAGGCCGCGGCGCCGGCCTCGGGCTCCGCCACCCGGTCCAGGCGCCCCTGGGTGAAGGCGGTCTCCAGCTCCTCGATGGCGCAGATGATGTGATAGAAGGTGCTGGCCGGTGCCGGCTCCTCGACGAAGCGGTTGTCCGGCTGCAGCTTGTCGCGCCACAGGCCTGCTACCGGCACGTCGAGATAGCGCAGCAGCGTGGTAATGCCGGCGGCGATGCGGCCGCGCCACAGCGCCCGCTCCACCTCCGTCACCGCGACGCCGGCCAGGGCGATGGCCGCCTTGATCCGTTCGGTCTGCGGCCACAGCCGGGCGCCGGGGTCGAGCGGCGCGGCGTCGTCGAGGATCGCATTGACCGCGGCGTCGCGTGCCGGGTCGACACCGGTGGCCTCGGCCGCCTCCGCCATCTGCCGGGCGGCGGCGATGGCGTCGTCGCGGTGGCGCAGCTTGCCCCAGCGCACCAGCAGCCAGGCCCATTCGAACAGATGTCCGGGCTCGACGATGCGGCCGTCCTGGCCGGCCACCGGTGCCCAGTCGCCGTCGAAGAATTCGCGCAGATAGCCGGTGGCCGGGTCGATGAAGCGGGTCAGCGCCAGCTGCGCGATCTCGTCAGCCAGGGCATTCCAGGCCGCCTGGTCCGGGCCGCTGCCCAGCTCGACCCAGGCCAGCGACGCCTCCAGCAGATGCATGTGCGGGTTGGCCTTCAGCGGCAGGCTGCGCGGCGCGCTCTCCTCGAAGCCGCCGGCCGGATTCTTCAGCGTCGCCTCCAGGCGCTGGCGCAGCCGGGTGGCCGCCACCACCACCGGGGCAGGGTCGGCGACGACGGTGCTGGCGGCGGACAGGGCGAACAGGGCGAAGGCCTGGTCGTACAGCACCACGGTGTCGTCCAGCAGCGCGCCGTCGGCCGCCACCAGGGTGCGGAAGGTGCCGTCCGGCCGCTCATAGGCTCGGCGGAAGAATTCCAGGCCGTGTTCCACCGCCTGCGCCGACGGGCCGCTCCAGCCCAGGCGGCCGGCCACGGCGAAGGCGAAGACCTGGCGGGCCTGCACCCGGGCGCGGCGCGGCTCGACGCAGGGCGTGCCGTCGAGATTCAGCCGCTCGTGGAAGCCGCCGCGCTCGCGATCGGCACCGGTCTCCCACCAGACCGGCAGTGCGTCCAGGGTCAGCCAGCGCATCAGCCTGTCGCGCAGCGCCGCCAGGGGCGCGGTCGGGTCGGTCGGAGTGCTCATCATGGTCTCCAGCGGCAGCAGATCTTGGTGTCGGATGGTTCGAGACAATCGGGCGAAGGAATGCTCATCCATTTTCCTGTCAGGCCCGGGCTTGACCCGGGCATCCAGAGGCTGTCGACATTCTCTGGATTGCTGGGTCAAGCCCGGCAATGACAAAAAAGAAAGTCCTCATTTAACCCTTTCACCCGACGGCCCTCTCAGATCGTCTGGTTGTAGGCGCCGACTTCGGCATTTTCACGGAGCACGCCGTCGACGGCTGCGAACATCTCGTGCAGCCGGTCCTTCGACACCGGGCTTTCGACCACCACCACCAGCTCCGGCTTGTTGGAGGAGGCGCGGACCAAGCCCCAGGTGCCGTCTTCGGTCACCACCCGGATGCCGTTGACCGTGACCAGGTCGACGATGCGGTGGCCGCCGAGCCCACCGTTCGCGGCGATCTCGCGGAAGCGCTTCACCACGCGGTCGACCACCTCGTACTTCACCTCGTCGGCGCAATGCGGCGACATGGTCGGCGACCCCCAGGTCTGCGGCAGGGCGCGGTACAGGTCCGCCATGGTCTTGCCGGGGTTGCGGTCCATCATCTCGCAGACGGCGATGGCGGTGACAAGCCCGTCATCGTAGCCGCGGCCGATCGGCGGGTTGAAGAAGAAATGGCCGGATTTCTCGAAGCCGGCCAGGGCGTTCAGCTCCTGCACCCGGCGCTTGATGTAGGAATGGCCGGTCTTCCAGTAATCGGTCCTGGCGCCGAGCTGCTTCAGCACCGGATCGGTCATGAACAACCCCGTCGACTTCACGTCGACCACGAATTGCGACGGCCCGTGCACGCGGGCGAGGTCGCGCGCCAGCATGGCGCCGATCTTGTCGGCGAAGATCTCGTGGCCCGTCTCGTCGACCACGCCGCAGCGGTCGCCGTCACCGTCGAAGCCGAGCCCGACATCGGCCCCGTGCTCCTTCACGGCCACCGCCATGGCATGCAG
>NZ_JBYRFX010000176.1:0-4198 GCF_057815775.1 Inquilinus sp. | reverse complement strand
TGTCGCTCGCCTCGGTGGCTGGAACTGCTACTACAAACCCCCAGGCCCCAAGACTATGGCCCGTGGCCTCGATCGCCTCCTCCATCGCATCACTGGCTTCAAGCTCGCAACCGCCCCGCCAGATGTGTGAATCCCGTAGGGATTAAAACCGGGGGTGGCGGCGTATACTGGGTCATGAAACGCCGCAAAGACGATTTCGACGTCATCGCCGAGCTGCCGGGGCTGAAACGCTACGCCCTGGTGCTGACGCGCCATGCCGCCGAGGCCGAGGACCTGCTGCAGGACACCTTGCTCAAGGCCTATGAGGGCCGGCGCGGCTGGCAGCCGGGCCGGGCACTGCGGCCCTGGCTGTTCTCGATCATGCACAACGCCCATGCCTCGCGCCTGCGCAGCCGCCGGGCCGAGGACGCCCGCATCGTCGAGGCCATGCGGTTCGTGCCCGACACCGGCGCCCCGGCCCAGGAGGCCCGGGTCCAGCTGGCGCAGACCCAGAGGGCCATGCTGGCCCTGCCGGAGGAGCAGCGCGAGGCCCTGCTGCTCGTGGCGGTCGAGGAATTCCGCTACCAGGAGGCGGCCACCATCCTCGGCATCCCGATGGGAACGCTGATGTCGCGGCTGGGCCGCGCCCGCGCCGCGCTGCGCGAGGCCACGGGCACTGGCGGCACCACCGCCGAGGCGCCCGCCCCAAGACCGGACGACCTAACCCCGCCAAGACTGCGGCTGGTGGAGTGACGACCATGACCCAGATCCAGACTCCGACCGAAGCCGAGATCCAGGCCTATATCGATGGTGAGCTCGACCTGCCCCGGCGGATCGAGATCGAGGCCTATCTCGAGGCCAACCCGCCGGTGGCGGCGCAGGTGATGGCCGATCTGCGCCTGCGCGACGCCCTGCGCCTGGCCTTCGCCGAGGATGGCGGCGTCCGCATCGCCAGCTATGAGAATGCGCGGCTGCTGGGCCGGGCGGTGCGCTGGCGCCAGCTGACCGTGAAGCTGCGCCGGGTGGCGGCGGTGCTGCTGCTGGTCGGCATCGGCTGGGGCGCGCAGTCGGTGCTGGGCGTCACCCGGGTCGATCCGGCCGCGGCCAGCATCCCGGCCTATGCCGGTGAGGCCGGCGACGCCTACCGCACCGTGCTGTACCGCCATCTGGTCGATCCGGCCGAACCCAAGGGCGGCGTGAAGCCGGAACAGCTGGCCGAAGCCCCGATCACCCTGCCCGACCTGCCGCCCGGCTGGTCGATCCGGTCGATCGAGGTGGTGCCCTGGGACGGCGGCTCCGGCTTCGAGGCGACGATCGACACCGACCGGTTCGGCCTGGTCACCCTGTTCGCCGCGGCCAGCGACGGCTTCGACGTGCAGACGCCGCAGGCCCAGCGGGCGAAGGACGTCACCGTCGCCTACTGGCAGGTCGGCCCCGCCGTCTACGCGCTGTGCGCCGAGGCCCCGACCGCGGACCTGCTGGGCGCCGCCAACACCCTGGCCGACACCCTTTACTGATATCCCCGAAGGAGAGATCCATGAACATGCAGCAATATCAGTGGCAGGGGACGGCGCGCGCCTCGGCCGCCGAACTCGATGTCGGCCTGCGCCGGCACATGCTGCGCGTCTTCAACTACATGGGCCTTGGCTTGGTCCTGACCGGCCTGGTGGCCTATTTCGTCGGCAGCAGCCCGGCCCTGTACATGCCGATCTTCACCACCCCGCTGAAATGGGTGGTGATGCTGGCACCGCTGGCCTTCGTCTTCTTCCTGTCGTTCCGCATCCATGCCATCTCGTCCTCCACGGCGCAGGCGGTGTTCTGGCTGTTCTGCGGTGTGATGGGCCTGTCGATGGCCTCGATCTTCCTGGTCTTCACCGGGACCAGCATCGCCCGCACCTTCATGATCACCGCGGTCATGTTCGGCGCGATGAGCCTGTACGGCTACACCACCAAGGCCGACCTCTCGCGCTTCGGCTCGTTCCTGATGATGGGCCTGGTCGGCATCATCATCGCCAGCATCGTGAACATCTTCCTCGGCTCCACGGCGATCCAGTTCATCGTCTCGGTCGCCGGCGTGCTGATCTTCACTGGCCTGACCGCCTGGGACACCCAGCGGATCAAGGAGGAATACGCCGAGCATTACGACAATGAGAGCCTGAACAAGCTCGCCGTGATGGGCGCTCTGTCGCTGTACCTCAACTTCATCAACATGTTCCAGCTGCTGCTGAACCTGACCGGCAGCCGGGAGGAGTAAGGCGTGTACGACACCGAAAAGAGCGCGATCGACGACCTGTTCGTGAAGCTGGCCCGGGCCGAACGCGATGCCGGCCCGCGCGACGAGGGTGCCGAAGGCCTGATCCGGCGGCGCCTGGGCGAACAGCCTGCCGCCCCCTACTACATGGCCCAGGTCATCCTGGTGCAGGAACAGGCGCTGGAGGCGGCGCAGCAGAAGATCAACGAGCTGGAACGGCGCGCCGCCCAGCCGGCAGCCGGCGGCTTCCTGGCCGGGCTGTTCGGCGGTGGCCAGTCGCAGCAGCGATCGGCGCCGCAGCAGAGCTGGGGCCGGGGCGGCCCCGGCGGACAGGCCTACGGCCGCCAGGGGCAGGGCCAGGGCTATGGCGCCCCCGGCGTCGGTCGCGGCGGCGGCTTCATGGCCGGTGCGATGCAGACGGCGATGGGTGTCGCCGGCGGCCTGGTTGTCGGCAACCTGCTGATGGACGCGTTCTCGCCGGACATCGCCGGGGCGGCCACGGACGTCGCCCAGGGCGCCACCGATGCCGCATCCGATGTGGCGGCCGACGCCGGGTTCGATCTGGGCGACGGAATCCTTTAAGCTGGGGCATCTTTAAGCTAGGGCTGGGGGCGTGCGCGTCCCCGGCCTTTCCTTCTTCCGCGAGCCGATCGGACAGCACGTTGGAAACCTTCGTCGCCCAGGTCACCCAGTTCATCACCGACAACCAGGCCTGGGCCGGCCCGGTCCTGTTCCTGCTGGCCTTCGGTGAATCCATGGCCGTGGTCGGGCTGTTCGTGCCTTGCACGGCCCTGATGCTGGCCACCGGCGCCCTGATCGGCGGCGGCCTGCTGCACCCCGCCCCGGTCATCCTGTGGTCGATCGCCGGCGCCGTGCTGGGCGATGCCGTGTCCTACTGGCTCGGCCAGAAGCTGGGGCCCAACGCCCGCAATGTCTGGCCGTTCTCGCGCGACCGGGCGATGATCGCCAAGGGCCGGCTGTTTTTCCGGCGCTGGGGCACCGCCTCTATCTTCCTCGGCCGCTTCCTCGGCCCGCTGCGCGCCGTGGTGCCGCTGATCGCCGGCATCATGCGCATGCGCCCGATCCGCTTCCAAATCGCCAATGTGCTGTCGGCCATCATCTGGGTGCCGGCGATGCTGCTGCCCGGCTGGCTGGTGGCGCAGGGTGTCGGCGAGCTGAGCGGCATTGGCGAGACCCAGTGGATCCTGATGACCGGCGGCCCGCTGCTGGCCGGCGCGCTGACCCTCGTCGCCTTCGCCAAGCTGGCGTCGCGGCGTGCGGTTCCCGCCCGCGTGCGCCGCAACCGTGCTACGGTCGGGGATCAGGTCTGACCAGGGGCGCCTCGCCATGGGTTTGAGCGGCATCAAGCTTTTCATCATCGCCGCGGTCGTCGCGATCCTGTTCCTGCCGATGCTGCTGCGCCAGGCAAGGGCGATCCCGGAGTTGCTGGAGCGGGCACGCGTCGCCATCGCCGGCGGCCGATTGTCTGCGCGGGGCGCCGCCGTGACCCGGGCCAGGAACGCTGACACCGCGGGGCTCCAGACATCAGTGCCGGCCCGGGCGAAGGTCGCGTGGCCGTCATCGCCGAACGCCGGAAGCTCAACGAAATCGACGCGGGGACCGGACGCGGCCTGATAGGCCTGCGCCATCCGCCGCGCGACCGGCATCGGGAAGAAGTGGTCGTTGGCCGCGGACAGCCACAGCTGGGGCAGTGTGTTGGCACGCCCGAACGCCGTTTCAGCTGCGATCAACCGGTCCGCTCCGCCGCAGATGCGATCATGCCCGTTGCCGCCGCGGCCGCCGGCGAAGCTGATCACCGCCCGTACGCCGGGCGGCGGGTCGCCGGCCAGCGCGACCGCGCCAAAGCCGCCCGCCGACTGCCCGACAACAATGATGCGCGACGGGTCGATATCGGGTAGCGCCGCGGCGCTGCGCACGATCGCCACCTCGATTGCCGCGGTCTTGCGC
>NZ_JBYRFX010000175.1:0-1580 GCF_057815775.1 Inquilinus sp. | reverse complement strand
TGTCGCTCGCCTCGGTGGCTGGAACTGCTACTACAAACCCCCAGGCCCCAAGACTATGGCCCGTGGCCTCGATCGCCTCCTCCATCGCATCACTGGCTTCAAGCTCGCAACCGCCCCGCCAGATGTGTGAATCCCGTAGGGCCTCGAGCCGGGGGACGCGATCCAGCCTTGCCAGCGCAGACTGTGCAGGCGGCGCCGTCCTGGATCGCCCCTCCTAGACTTAAGAAGGCCCTGCAGGTTCATGATGACGATGAAGAATTGGTGAGGCCCTCTTCCAAGAACCATCATCCGAGCCAAGGCGACACGACGCCGGTGTTTCGGAGGCGGTCCCGATCGGCGGTTTGAAACCCCGCTGCGGGGGCACTCCCATCCGACAAGCGCCATAGCCCACTACATAGCCCGGTATGACATACACATTCGATTGATTTAAGTTGATATGTTTTGTATGAAACATTCATTGACCATTTCGGTAAATTCCAGATTTCGTGGAGATAATTCATGGCCACGTTTACCGGCACCAACAGCGCGGAAATCCTGCCGGATCTCATCATCGGTCCTATCTTGGGGATCGGGAACGACTTCATCGACGCCCTCGGCGGCGACGATATCGCGATCGGCTGGTCCGGCGACGACATCATCCGGGGCGGCGCCGGCGCGGACGTCATCATCGGCGGCCTGCTGAACATCGCCGGCGTCATCACCCTGTCGGGCATCGATGCGGCTGATTACACGACCTCGATCGACGGCGTGACGGTCGACCTGTCGGTCCTCCTCTCCCTCACCCTGCCGATCCTGGGCATCAACATCCAGCTGACCGGCGCCTCCCAGGGCTTCGGCGGCGACGCCCAGGGCGACTGGCTGGTCGGCATCGTCAACCTGATCGGCTCGAACACCGGCGCCGACCACCTGAGCGGCAGCGCCGCTGCCAACACGATGAACGGGCAGGGCGGGGACGACGTCCTCGACGGCCAGGGCGGCAATGACATCCTGCTGGGTGGCGCCGGCGACGACACGCTGATCGGCGGCGGCGGCGCAGATTCGCTGCAGGGCGGCGCCGGCACCAACGACACGGCGGATTATTCGGGATCCGCGGCCCCGGTCACGGTCAACCTGACCACCAGCACCGGCCTGGGCGGCGACGCCCAGGGCGACATGTTGACCGACATCGAGAACCTCATCGGGTCCGCCGGGAATGACCTGCTGACCGGGTCGGCCGGCGACAACATCCTCACCGGCGGCGCCGGCGCGGACGCCCTCACCGGCGCCGGCGGCGTCGATACCGCCAATTATGCCGGGTCGGGCGCGGGGGTGACGGTCGACCTGTTGCTTGGCACCGGCCTGGGCGGCGATGCCCAGGGCGACACGCTGAACGGCATCTCCAACCTTATCGGCTCCGCCTTCGATGACCGGCTTACGGGCAGCGACACGGCGAATGTGCTGACGGGCAATGACGGCCAGGACGTGTTGTACGGCAAGGATGGCGACGACACGCTGCTGGGCGGTCTCAGCGACGACAAGCTGGTGGGCGGCCTGGGGGCCGACCATCTCGATGGCGGCGCCGGGTCGGACTGGGCCTATTA